>CAJANQ010000276.1 GCA_903941145.1 uncultured Actinomycetes bacterium | reverse complement strand
CTCTTCACTCGCGCGAGTGGCGGACTTGGCAGACGCGCTGGATTCAGGTTCCGGTGCCCGACAGGGTGTGGGGGTTCAAGTCCCCCCTCGCGCACCACACGGTTCACGAACGGCCGGCCCTCGGGCCGGCCGTCGTGCTGTACCGGCCGCTGTCACTGAGCGGCTATGGGCTCAGACCCGGCCCTCGGCCAGGGCCGCGATGCCCTCGAGCGTCAGCACCATGTTGGCGTGGTGCCCCTCGAGCCGCCGCTCGATGATGCGGTTCGCCTTCTCCGGCTGCTGGTCGATCGCCACGACCAGGTAGGAGAACCCGGGACCCATCGAGGCCGTGTACCGGAGCCGGGTGCCGTCGCCCTCCGGCGTCAGGTCAAAGCGCCAGCGGGAACCCGGGAGGTCACGGTCGACCGTCTTCCACCCGAAGGACTGGCCCTCGTCGTACACGTCGACGTAGCACGGCACCTCCCACTCACCAAGGTGGTCCATCTGGTTGCGACCCACGAACGACGCGCCAACTGCCGGTCCGGCGTCGACCCACTCGGCGCCCAGGAACTCCTCGGAGAACCGGGCCGGCAGGTTGATGTCGGACACGAGTTCCCAGACGGTGGCGGCCGGCGCAGCAACGACCACCTCGGCCCAGGTCCCGGGCTCGTCGGTCACCGCATACGGCTCGCTCGGCCCAGACCGGAAGGTGAGCGGGACGCCGTCCCGGGTCGTGGTCGGGATCTCCATGTGCCGCTCCGTTCGATGGTCGTCGGCCACCACACGGTGCCGGTGGGACCGCAGTCCACCACAGCCTCAGAGCCCTTCGCGACCAGCGGAAAGGTGCCACACTCGACGTCGAACGCGCAGTGACAAGAGGAGCCCCCCGTGTCCACCGAGTCCCACCACGCAGGTTGTTGCACCCCCCACCCGGTCCACGCCGAGCGCGCCCAGCTCGACGACCTGGCACCGGCCGACCGCACCGCAACGGCCCGCCACCACGGCAAGGGTCCGGCGGCGGCCGACGCCAAGGCCGACCTGCTGCTGACCGGCTCGCTCCTGACCATGGACGAGGCCAACCCGCGGGCAGAGGCCGTCGCCGTGTCCGGCGGGCGGATCGTGGGCGTGGGCAGCCGCAGCGACCTTGAGGGTCTGGTTGGCCCGAGCACCCAGCTGGTCGAGGCCGAGGGCACCGTGATGCCGGGTCTGGTCGAGCCGCACATGCACCTCTTCACCAGCGGCATCACCTGGGGCACCGTGGACTGTTCCCCGACCGCCAACGCCACGTTCGACGACGTGGTGGCCCGCCTCAAGGCCGCTGTCCCGTCCGTCCCTGCCGGCTCGGCGCTCGTCGGCCAGCTGTTCGACCCGTCGCTGTTCCCCGGCATGCCGGTGCTCACGGCCGACATCCTCGACCAGGTCTCCACCGACGTGCCCGTCATGGTGATGAACGCGTCGCAGCACTTCTTCTACGTGAACTCCGCCGCCTACGCGGCCGTCGGCGTGGACGCGTCGACGCCGGACCCGGCGGGCGGTTCCTACGGGGCCAAGGACGGCAGGCTCACCGGCGTCGTCGCCGAGGCCGGCGCGATGGTCCCCTTCATCAAGCTCCTGCCGCCGATGACCAAGGAGACACTCGTCGCAGCACTCACCGGCATCGCGAACGAGGCCGCCAAGGTCGGTACGACCAAGCTGCACGAGGCGGCCACGGGCGCGCTCCTGGGTGCGGCCGAGGTCGACCTGCTCCACGCCACCGCAGCGCAGCCCGGGTTCCCGGTGCGCATCACTGCCGCCGTCTGGGGCCTGCGCCTCGACGACATGACCAAGGCCGGCATCACGGTCGGCTCGGGCGACGACATGGTGCGCACCGAGTTCGTGAAGTGGGTGGCGGACGGCTCTAACCAGGGGTTCACCGGCTACATGCGCGAGCCGTACCTCAACTCCGACTCCCGGGGTGCTGCCAACTACACGGTCGACGAGCTGGTCACGAACTTCACCGCATCGCTCGAGGCCGGCTGGCCGCTCATGATGCACGGCAACGGCGACGCCGGCATCGACAACATCCTCGAGGCGCTGGCCCAGGTGTCGAAGCTCCCCGTCTGGGACGCGTCCCTCCGGCACCGGATCGAGCACTGCTCGGTCCTCCACGACGAGCAGATCGCGCAGATGGCCGCGCTCGGGGTGAACCCCAGCTTCCTCATGAACCACGTGCGGCTGTGGGGCCGGGCCTTCCGTGACGAGATCCTGGGCGCCGAGCGGGCCAACAAGCTCGACCGCGTGCGGTCCGCCCAGGCCGCAGGGCTTCGGCCGTCCCTCCACTGCGACTACTCGGTGTCGCCGATGAACCCGCTCGACTACGTGTGCACGGCGGTGACCCGCACCATGGCCGACGGCGGCGAGGTGCTCAACCCCGACGAGCGGATCTCCGTGCAGGACGCGCTCAAGGGCATCACGACCGACGCCGCGTGGATGTGCCGGTCCGACGACCTGTGCGGGTCGATCGAGGTCGGCAAGGCCGCCGACTTCACCGTCCTGGCAGCCGACCCGACAGCGGTCGAGGCCGAGGCCATCCGCGAGATCGAGGTCCGTCAGACCTGGCTCGACGGCGAGGTTCGATTCTCGGCCTGACGTCCCGGAAGGGCACCGGTTGGCCGCCTGGTCGAGTGCGTGATCTTGCTGGGCACTACCACCTACTGAGCGGGCTCCCCCTTGTGCCCAGCGACTGGGACCGTCAGAATTCCCGCGTCATGCTGTTCTGACGAGCAGTTCGTCCATGGGGGGACTCGATGAGGGCGTCACGCCGACAGTTTCTGATCGCTGGAGCGACCGCCGCCGTGGCCGCGGCCTGTACGCCGATGTCGGGTCCAGGCAAGCCGCCGTGCGCCGTGCCGAACATCGGCGGCATCACGCCGATGCCGGCACCCGGCAGCGCCGGTCTGGTGGACGAGTCATGGTGGGCCTCCCGGTGCGACGAGTACCTCAGCCTCAGCACCGCGTCGCTCAACCCCGACAACATCAACAGCGTCGCCGCCCACCTGATCCGGGCGCGACGGGACCCGTCGTTCACGTGGGACCCCACCCAGATCTCGCCCACCGTGGTCAGCGGCGACCCGTTCCGCGACACCGACGACTTCGAGCTCATGCACTGCCAGTGGGTGCTCTACCTGGGTCGTGACGTCCTGCCGGCCGGAATCGTCGAGGTCATCGAGAACAAGATCGCCGGTGCCCGCTACCGCTACAACGACCCGCTCCCCGCCGGCGCGGTCGACAACAAGTGGTTCTGGTCCGAGAACCACCGCGGCATGTTCGCCTGCGACGAGTACCTCGGCGGTCTGGCACTGCCCGACCGTGTGTTCACCTTCACCGGTCTCACGGGGGCGCAGCACGCGGCCCGGACCCGGCAGGTCGTCATCGACTGGCTCAAGGAGCGGACCAGGTTCGGCTTCTTCGAGTGGCACTCCAACACGTACCTGAAATACACGTATGCGCCGGTGCTCACCCTGCTCGAGTTCGCCGAGGACCCCGAGATCAAGGCGCTCTGTGCCGGCGTGGTCGACACGGCCATGCTCGACCTGGGGACCAACACGTTCAAGGGCGTGTTCGGCGCCAGCCACGGCCGTGGCTACAAGGGCGGCAAGCTCTCGTACCGGGGTGAGTCGTCGTTCAACACCTGCAAGCTGCTGTTCGACAACACCGAACAGCCGTACCTCTACACGAACGACATCGGACCTCTCTACCTGATCGGCCAGACCGACTACCGGGTGCCCGAGGCGGTCCGTCTCGCTGGCGTCAGCAGCGAGGCAGCGGTCGTCAAGGAGCGCCACGGGCTCCCGCTCGACCCGCGCGAGGACTTCAACCTCGACCCCCAGGGTGCGTTCGGGTACGACTACACCGAGGAGAACCTGCCGTTCTGGTGGTCCACCGGTGCGCTCACGGCGTGGCAGATGGTGCCGGTGTCGATCGACGCCGCCAAGAAGTGGAAGCTGTTCGACACCGAGCTGTTCCAGAAGTTCGCCAAGGTGAAGGACTTCCTCGACCTCAGTCCGGGACTGGCCCAGGTCGCCGTGCGCGAGCTGGCCGGCTTTGCGGCTGCCGGCGTGCTGGGCGAGGCGCACACGTACTCGTGGCGCAGCAACGAGGCGATGCTGGCGAGCGTGATCGACCACCGGTTCGGCGACTCCGGCGAGCAGGTCCACGCCTGGCAGGCCACGCTCGGCCCCGAGACGACTGTCTTCACGATCCACCCCATGAAGGAAGCGCCGAGCGACGGCTACTGGGTCGGCACGGCCTCCATGCCCAAGACCGCGCAGAAGGAACGGGCGGCCATCCACATCTACCGCCCGTCGTACGACTCCCCGACCGACCCGATCCTGGGCCCGTACTTCTCGTACCTGCCGTTCACCCGGGCCTGGTTCCCCCAGGACCGGTTCGACGAGGTGCGTCAGGCCAACGGCTGGACGCTTGGCCGCAAGGGCGACGGCTACGTCGCCCTCTGGTCCGAGCGGCCGACCGAGTGGCGGCCGTTGAACTCCAGGGACTCGGCGTCGGAGGGCATGACCCAGCCCTACGACCTGGTCGCCCCGGGCGGCGCGTCCAACGTGTGGATCTGTGAGGTCGGCGGCGCCACCGAGCACGGCGACTTCGACACCTTCGTGGACTCCATCACCGCGGCCACCGTCGAGGTGGTCCGTTCCAACGGCCAGATCGACGTGCACTACGTGTCGCCGGTCGAGGGCGACCTGCGGCTCGGCACGCTGAGCGGGTTCAAGGTCGGCGGCCAGGCCACCCCGCTGCGCGACCACCCCCGCCACTCGAGCCCGTGGGGCGAGAGCTGCGAGTTCAGCTCGTTCTACGACCTCAAGGTGGGCGACAACCGGGTACGGATCGACGGCACCACGGGCGCCCGCGTCCTGAACTAGCACGCACGGAACTCGCCGGGGCCCGGGACAGGCACCCGGTCCTCGCACTACCTTCTGACCCAGCCGCCCCGACCTGGGCGGCCGAGTCAGGGGGACTCATGGCGCACGACCTGGTCATTACCGGCGGCACCGTCGTCGACGGCACCGGAGCACCCGCTCGACGGGCCGACGTCGCAGTGGACGGCGACCGCATCACCGCGGTGGGCCAGGTCGACGCGTCGGGCGCCCGGCGCGTGATCGACGCCGAGGGCCGGATCGTCACGCCCGG
>CAJANQ010000275.1 GCA_903941145.1 uncultured Actinomycetes bacterium | reverse complement strand
GCCGGCGTGACCATTCCCGGCATGGGCATCTTCATCCTGATCCTGGCGCCCTACATGGACAAGAACCCGTCGAACAAGCCCGAGGACCGCAAGTTCGCGATCTCGCTGATGACGGTGCACCTCATGTTCTGGGCTGTGCTCGTGATCATCGGT
Source organism: uncultured Actinomycetes bacterium (assembly GCA_903941145.1). Lineage (GTDB taxonomy): Bacteria > Actinomycetota > Acidimicrobiia > Acidimicrobiales > Microtrichaceae > CAJANQ01. Next base: position 19,422 of record CAJANQ010000275.1, on the reverse strand, counting down.
TCGTTCTTCCGTGGACCTGGTTTCAACTTCACCCTCCCCTGGGTGGACGGACTGTTCTTCGAGCTGTGAGGTGATGACAAAATGAGCGGAATCTTTATCGTCCTTGCCGTCGTCGTCATCGCAGTCCTGGCGGGCGTCGCCCTTGCCGGTGCTGCGAAGCGTCGTGACGCCGGCGCTGCGGTCGGCTCGCTGTCACGAGAGACGTCCTCCCGTGACAAGAAGGCCCGGAAGGAGCAGGCAGCCGAGGCTGTCGCCGCCCCGACCGGCCGTGAGATTGAGAAGTCGGCCGCACTCGCCCGCACCGGAGGTGCCGTGGCCGTGGCCCCGTCGGCTGCGCCGGTCGAGTGGACCGCCCCGGACCCCGAGACGTTCGACGTCACCCGTCGCCAGTTCCTGAACCGGTCGATCGTCGCCCTGTTCGGCCTGGGCGTCGCCGGGTTTGGCGCCGCGTTCGTCGGCTTCCTGTGGCCGTCGAGCTCGGGCGGCTTCGGCTCCAAGATCAACGTGGGCAAGGTCAGCGACATCAAGTCCGACATCCAGAAGAGCAACGGATTCCTCTACAAGCCCGAGGGCCGGATGTGGATCACCGAGTACCCGGCGTCGGCGCTGCCGAAGGCCGAGCAGGTCTATCCCCCGGCGGTGCTCAACGGCATGAAGGCCGGCGTGGTGGCCCTCTACCAGAAGTGCCCGCACCTGGGCTGCCGCGTGCCGTCGTGCAACAGCTCCCAGTGGTTCGAGTGCCCCTGCCACGGGTCGCAGTACAACCAGGTCGGCGAGAAGAAGGGCGGCCCGGCGCCGCGTGGTATGGACAGCTTCGGCATGGAGATCGCCGGCGGTTCGCTGGTGGTCAACACCGGCCAGGTGGTCCAGGGACCGCCGATCGGCACCAACACCACCGGCCAGGAGGCCGAAGGTCCCAACTGCATTGGCTCCTCGGAAGGCCACTCGGGCTGATCGCCCTGAACCGGAACCGACACGGACGGACTTGCTGACCCCATGATTCTTGCAACCTCACAACGGACCTTCGGCTTCGTCATCCTGGCTGTCGTCGTGCTTGGCGGGATCGCCTGGCTGTTCGCCAACGCCCGCGCCGGACGCGGCGAGGCGGGCTCGGAGATTGAGCTGGCGGCCAACCGCAAGGAGTACTTCTCCGACGACGAGCTCGAGGGCAAGAAGCTCAACTGGGCGCTCTTCTCCGCAGCTGGCCTGCTGGCCCTCTGCGCGTTGGTCATCCCGCTCTACTGGCTCGGCGAGCCGGGCCGGCAGGAAGGCGCGGTGGAGGTCTTCGAGGAGACCTTCGTCGAGCGGGGCCTCGAGCTCTACGAGAACGGCGCACAGTGCGTCAACTGCCACGGCGGCGGCGGTGGCGGCGGCGTCGCCACCTACATCCTCAACGACCAGAACGGGCAGTACGTCGCGCAGGTCAACTGGATCGCCCCGGCGCTCAACAACCTCATGTGGCGCTATTCCGAGGAAGAGGTCCGCTACATCCTGAACTACGGCCGTCCCGGTTCCCCGATGGCGGCCTGGGGCGGACCCGGTGGCGGCCCGCTCACCACGCAGCAGATCGACAACATCATCGACTACCTGTGGTCGGTCCAGCTGACGGTCCCGCAGATGCGCGCCGAGGTGAACGACGTCGTGAAGCAGATCGACCCGGCGCTCTACAAGCGGATGATCGCCGTGGAGAAGACCAACCGGGGCGACGGCGAGCCGCTCAACGCCAACCGGCTGTCCCGTGGCGACGAGCTCAGGCTCGGCGAGATCCTCTTCAACAACCAGGAACTTGCGGCCGGGTCGTACTCGTGCGCCCGCTGCCACGTCCCTGGCGCCAACTACGGCAAGGCCTACGCCCCGTTCGAGCGCATTCAGTACACCTCGTTCGGCCCGAACCTCGAGGGCATCCAGAACTCGGCCACCGAGAAGCAGCACTTCGACCTGATCTGGAACGGCATGGAGTCGGGCAAGCTCTACTTCTCCCGCAAGCAGGGCAACCCGCAGATGCCGGGCTTCGGCGCCAACCCGAACACCGGCCAGTCCGACAAGGGCGTTCCTGACAAGGGCCCGGAGGGCATGCTGACCTCTGCCCAGGTCTGGGCGATCGTGACCTACGAGCGCAACCTCGACAACGACTCGACCGTGAAGTCCCCCGTGGCGGGAACCAAGAACTCGCCCACGTTCGCCGTCCCCGCCGCCGGCTGACCGCGCAGGAGCTACTGAATGTCCTCGACCCTCGCCGCTATTGCCTTTGACCCGACCATCCGGGGCGTCTTCGTCGTCCTGACCGGCGTCGTGGTCCTCTGCGGCTCCACCTACCTGCTGCTCGCGACCAACACGGGCATCCGTACCGGGTTCCTCATCGCCATCACCTGCCTGGCCGGCTGGATGTTCACGATGGGTGCCATCTGGTGGATGTACGGCATCGGCCTGAAGGGCAAGGACCCGTCGTGGATCGAGCGTGAGGTCAACTTCACCCGTGACGACGCGGTGGCGGTCGAGCAGGTCAACAGGCTGCCCCGTACCGAGGACCTGCCGGACCCGGCCAAGCTGCTTGCGGCCTACACGGCCAAGAACCCCGACGTCGCGGAGAAGATCCTTGCGACCGAGGGCGAAGGCTTCACACCGTCCACGCTGACCAAGGCCGTCACCGTGGTCCCGACGCTGAAGCCGCAGGTCGACGCCAAGCTCAACGGCTGGCGCATCCTGCCGGAGTCGGACTCCCGACGGGGCGACGCCGTGGCCGCGTCGGACGCCACCCTGGTGAACACCAAGGTCTTCGGCGAGACGACCTCGTCGAGCGACTACATCACCAAGGACGTGTTCTTCTACGGCGGCAAGAAGGCCGCCGAGCCCGAGACGGTCAAGGGTGACAACAACCTCCTCGAGAAGGCGTGGAACCGGGTGGCGTCCACCATCCAGGTGAAGAACCCGCCGCTGTTCGCTGCGATCACGCTGCAGAAGACGACCGACGTGGTCGTCGCACCGGGTGAGGCCCCGCCGCTCCCGGTCATCGACGAGAACGCGGAGATCATCACGGTCGTGCTCGAGCGGAACCTTGGCAACAAGCGTTTCGTCCCGGCGCTGTTCACCATCTTCAACGGCATTCTGTTCGCCGTCTTCGCCTGGATGCTCCACAACAAGGACAAGCGCGCCATGGCGGCACGCGCCAGTGGACGCCCGCCAAGGCCGGCTGACGTGGGGCAGTACCTCCCGCTCGTCGTCCTGATGGTGCTCGCTGGCGGCTTCGCCGGCATCAGCTTCGTCACGGCGCGTGTGCTCAACCCGCCCAAGCCGAACACGGCCAAGGTGTCGCCCTACGAGTGCGGCATCGTGGACCAGGTCCCCCCGCCGGAGCGCTTCCCGGTGCGGTTCTACCTGGTCGCGATGATCTTCATCGTGTTCGACATCGAGATCATCTTCTTCTACCCGTTCACGACGATCTACAAGGAGCTCGGTGGCTACGGCATCGCCGTCATCGCCATCTTCTCCTTCGCCGTGTTCGAGTCGTTCGTCTACCTGATCGGCAAGGGTGCCCTGAACTGGGGCCCCGCCAAGCAGGAGCGCCGGTCCTCCGAGATGGTCGACGCCGCCCGCACCTCCCGCACGACCGTGCGCCGCGTGGGCCTCGACGGCCGCGAGGCTGCCACCGAGCAGGTACCGAACGAGGCAGCAGCCTGATGACCGACGGCCCCACCTTCCGCAACGACGGCCTTGCCGGCCTGGAGCACAACTTCCTCACCGGGGTCCTCGAGGACGTCGTGGGGTGGGCCCGCTCGCGCAGTCTCATGCCACTCACCTCGGGCCTGGCCTGCTGCGCCATCGAGATGATGGCTACCGGTGGTCCGCACTACGACCTGGCCCGGTTCGGCATGGAGGCGTTTCGCGCGTCGCCCCGCCAGGCCGACCTGATCGTCGTCGCCGGCCGGGTGAGCCAGAAGATGGCACCGGTCCTGCGTCAGGTCTACGACCAGATGATGGATCCCAAGTGGGTCATCTCCATGGGCGTGTGCGCCAGCTCGGGCGGCATGTTCAACAACTACGCGATCGTCCAGGGCGTCGACACGGTCATCCCGGTCGACGTCTACGCGCCGGGCTGCCCCCCGGGCCCCGAGACGCTCCTGCACGCCATCGTCACGCTGCGCGAGATGATCCAGAACGGCGAGATCATGAAGCGCCGTGAGCAGACCGGCGCCGGTGCGGGTATCCACGTCGACCAGCTCGACGGACAGTCTGCGCCGGTCCTTTCTCCCGTCACGCTCGGGAGCCGGTGATGACCGACACCCCGACCGACTCCGAGGAGGCCGCGCCCGCGCCCGAGCCGACCGAGGAGCTCCACGGAGCGTTCGTGACCCGGCCCCGCGGCGAGCTGGTGCTCCACACCGTGCCCGGCGAGTACCTGGGCCTGGTCGAGGAGCTGCGCACTGCCGGCTACTGGCTCTGCATCGACCTCTGCGCCGTGGACTACTTCGGCTAGTCGGCCGACCGTGGCCTGCCCGTCGAGGTCGAGCCCCAGCGGTTCGAGATCGTCGTCGGCGTGCTCGACCCGACCACCCGCACTCGGGCCCGTGTCCGCTGCCAGGTCCCGGCCGACGACCCCACCGTGCCCACGCTCTTCCGCGTGCACCCGGGGACCGAGGCTCTCGAGCGTGAGGCCTTCGACCTGTTCGGCATCGTGTTCGACGGTCACCCGGACCTGACCCGGATCCTCCTGCCCGAGGACTGGGAGGGGCACCCGCTCCGCCGTGACGCCGACCCCGGCCGCATCCCCGTCCAGTTCAAGGCCGCCTCCAACTCGCGATGACCGCCACCGACACCCCCCGAACCGACTCGACGGCACCCGTGCTGGACCTCGCCGCGCTCGACGCGGCGCGTGTCCGCCTGACCGCCGACCACGCCGTGCTGCGCATGTCGGAGCACGACGCCGAGCAGCTGTCCGGCTACCAGGGCCCCACCGAGGAGGGCCTGGCCGACCGCATGATCATGAACATGGGTCCGGTGCACCCCTCCACCCACGGTGTGCTCCGGCTCGTGCTCGAGATGGACGGCGAGACCGTCATCCGCTCCAAGCCCGTCATGGGCTACCTGCACACCGGCATGGAGAAGCAGGGCGAGCAGCTCTCGTACCTGCAGGGTCCCACCAACGTGACCCGCATGGACTACGCCAGCCCGCTGTTCACCGAGCTGGCGTTCTCGCTCGCCACCGAGACGCTCCTCGGCATCGAGGTGCCGGAGCGGGCGCAGTGGATCCGCATGCTCATGACCGAGCTGAACCGCATCAGCTCGCACCTGCTGTTCATGGCCACCAACGGCATGGACATCGGTGCGGTCGGCATGATGCTCTACGGCTGGCGCGAGCGGGAGGAGGTGCTCCGCTTCTTCGAGATGGTCACGGGCCTCCGCATGAACCACAACTACATCCGCCCCGGCGGTGTGGCGGCGGACCTGCCCGACGGCTGGCGCGACGAGGTGCTGTCCCTGCTCGAGGTCATCCCCGAGCGTCTCGAGGAGTGGGACACCCTCCTGACCGGCCAGCCCATCTGGCGCGAGCGGCTCCAGGGCGTCGGCGTGATCACTACCGAGGAGGCCCTCTCGCTCGGCGCGACCGGCCCGATCCTGCGGTCGACCGGCATGGCGTGGGACCTGCGCCGGGACGAGCCCTACCTGCGCTACGACCAGGTCGACTTCGACGTCGTCGTGGGCACGTACGGCGACTGCTTCGACCGGTACTCCATTCGCCTGGCCGAGATGTACGAGTCCATGAAGATCGTGCGGCAGTGCCTGGACCAGATGCCGACCGGCGACTACCGGGTCCAGGACAAGAAGGTCACCCCGCCGCCGCGGGCCCGCATCGACGAGTCGATGGAGGCCCTCATCCACCACTTCAAGATCTTCACCGAGGGCTACAAGGTGCCCGAGGGCGAGGTCTACGTGGCGGTGGAGAGTCCCCGCGGCGAGCTCGGCTGCTACATCGTCTCGGATGGTTCGGCCAAGCCCATGCGCATGCACGTCCGGGCCCCCAGCTTCGTGAACCTGCAGACGCTCCCGCACATGATGCGCGACTCGTTCTTGGCCGACACCGTGGCGATCATCTCGTCCGTCGACCCCATCATGGGCGAGGTGGACCGCTGATGGCCCGCTTCTCCGCCGCCAACGAGCAGCTCGCCCGCTCCATCGTGTCCCGCTACCCGCTGCCCAAGTCGGCGACCATCCCGCTGTGCCACCTGGCCCAGGAGCAGGACGGCCACCTGACCGACGACGCCATGGGGCACATCGCCGAGCTGGTCGGCTGCACGGCTGCCGAGGTCCTCGGCACCGCCTCGTTCTACGAGATGTTCAAGCGCCACGAGACCGGTACCTACTGCGTCAACGTGTGCACCAACATCTCGTGCCTGCTGCTCGGTGGCGAGGAGCTCCTCGAGCACGCCGAGCAGAAGCTCGGTGTCCGCCCCGGCGGCACCACCGCCGACGGCATGTTCACCCTCGAGGACGTCGAGTGCATCGCGGCCTGCACCGAGGCCCCCGCCCTGCAGGTGAACTACCGCTACTTCCACCAGATCACGACCGACGAGTTCGACCAGCTGGTCGACGACCTGCGTGCCGGCAAGCTGGCCGACGAGATCCCGCCGCACGGCACCCTCGGCAAGGTCCGTCAGGAGATCCCGGCCGACAAGGTCGCCAACATCACGCCGCCCGAGCAGCAGACCGAGCCGGTGTGGATCGCCCGCCACCGTCTGGCTGCCGAGGCCGCCGCACCTGCAGAAGGCGGTGAGTCCTGATGCCCGAGGGAGCAGCGACTCCAGAGCTCGCCCGCGTGACCTCCCGCTGGGCGGTCGACGGCAGCCACACGATCGACGGCTACCGCTCCAGCGGCAGCTACGCCGGCTACGAGTCCATCAAGGCCGCGCTCGACATGACGCCCGACCAGGTGTCCGGCCTAGTGAAGGACGCGACCGTCCTGGGTCGCGGCGGCGCCGGCTTCCCCGCCGGAGTGAAGTGGGGCTTCTGCCCGCCCGGCGTGTGGCCCCGGTACCTGGTGGTCAACGGTGACGAGTCCGAGCCCGGGACCTACAAGGACCGCATCCTCATGGAGCGGGACCCGCACCAGCTGATCGAGGGCTGCCTCATCGCCGCCTACGCGATCGGCGTGGCGCAGGTGTTCCTGTACGTCCGAGGCGAGATGGCCCATGCCCAGGAGCGCATCGCGGCCGCCCTCAACGAGGCGTACGCCGCCGGTCTGGTCGGCAAGAACATCCTCGGCACCGACTTCAGCGTCGACATCGTCCTGCACTGGGGTGCGGGCGCCTACATCGTCGGCGAGGAGACCGCGCTCATCGAGTCGCTCGAGGGCAACCGCGGCATGCCGCGTCTCAAGCCCCCGTTCTTCCCGGCGGCCAAGGGCCTCTACATGGCTCCGACGATCGTCAACAACGTCGAGACCCTGGCCAACCTGCCGTGGCTCGTCGCCCACGGCGTCGACGAGTACCGGTCGGTCGGCACCGAGGCCTCGCCCGGCACCCGACTCATCGCGCTCTCGGGCCACGTGAACACGCCGGGCGTGTTCGAGGTCCCGCAGGGCACCACGACGTTCCGCGAGCTGTTCGAGTCAGAGCAGTACGGCGGCGGAATCCGCGACGGCCACCACCTCAAGATGTTCATCCCCGGCGGCGCGTCGGCCCCCTGGTTCTTCCCGGAGCAGGTCGACCTCCCGCTCGAGGGTCGCGTCATCGGCGGCGAGGGCTCGATGCTCGGTTCCGGCGCCATCGTCGTCATGGACGAGACCACCGACGCCGTGAAGGCCTGCCTGCGCGTCGTGCGGTTCTTCGCCCGTGAGTCGTGCGGCAAGTGCGCCCCGTGCCGGGAGGGCACCACGTGGGAGGAGAAGATCCTCCAGCGGATCCTCGACGGCCACGGCCGCCCCAGCGACCTCGACCTGCTGCTCGACGTCGCCGACAACATCTCGCCCGGGCCCTACCCGACCGCGGCGCACCCCGACGCCGGCCTCGAGGCCGTGCCGTTCCCGCCGCGGCAGACCACCATCTGTCCGCTGGGGCCGTCCTCCGTGGCACCGATCACCTCGGCCATCCGCCGGTTCCGCCCCGAGTTCGAGGCCAAGATCACCAAGCGCGACTCGATCCCCGTGTCGGCCGCGCCGGCAGCGCCCGCCCCGACCCCCACAGCACAGGGGCACCACTGATGTCCGAACGCCCCCGCAAGATCGAGATCACCGACCCGGTCGAGATCACCGTCGACGGGCAGACCGTCACGGCCCAGTCCGGCGAGCTGCTCATCGAGGCGTGCGAGCGTGCCGGGGCCTACGTGCCGCGGTTCTGCTACCACCCGCGCATGGAGCCGGTCGGCATGTGCCGCATGTGCCTCGTCGAGGTCGACACCGGCCGCGGCCCGGCCCTGCAGCCCAGCTGCATGCTCCCCGTCACGCCCGGCATGGCCGTGGACACGACGGGCGAGAAGGTCGCCAAGGCCCAGGACGGCGTGCTCGAGTTCCTGCTCGCCAACCACCCGCTCGACTGCCCCGTCTGCGACAAGGGCGGCGAGTGCCCGCTTCAGGACCAGACCGTGGCCTACGGCCCGGGCGAGTCGCGGTTCGTCGAGGAGAAGCGGCACTACACCAAGCCGATCCCGATCTCCGAGACCGTGTACCTCGACCGTGAGCGCTGCATCCTCTGCGACCGGTGCACCCGGTTCGCCAAGGAGGTCGCCGGCGACCCGCTCATCCACTTCGCCGAGCGCGGTGCCCAGACCGAGGTCGCCACGTTCCCGGGCGAGCCGTTCAGCTCCTACTTCTCGGGCAACACCGTGCAGATCTGCCCGGTGGGCGCGCTCACCGCCAAGCCCTACCGCTTCAAGGCCCGTCCGTGGGACCTCGAGGAGTCCGAGTCGACCTGCACCGGCTGCTCGGTCGGCTGCCGCGTCACCGTCCAGTCCAGCCGCAACGAGGTCCTGCGCTTCCAGGGCGTCGACTCCGACCCGGTCAACTGGTCGTGGCTGTGCGACAAGGGCCGCTTCGGGTTCGAGGCCGGCAACTCCGAGGACCGTCTCGGCGAGCCGCTCCTGCGTGACGGCGGCGAGCTCCGGCCCGCCCGCTGGTCCGACGCCCTCACCGCCGCCGCGTCCGCCCTCAAGGGTGCCGACGCCGACCGTGTCGCCGTGCTCGGCGGCGCCCGCCTGACCAACGAGGGCCAGCTGGCCTGGGCCCGTCTGGCCAAGTCGGTCGTCGGGACCGACCACGTCGACGCCCAGCTCGGCGACGGCCTCCCCGCCGAGGTCGTGCTCGACCTGCCCGGCGCCACCATCGACGAGGTCTGCGCCCCCGGCGGCACCGTGCTCTACCTGGGCCCGGACCCCAAGGAGGAGCTGCCGGTCCTGCACCTGCGCCTCCGTCACGCCGCGGTCAACGACCGGGTGAAGATCGTCTCGGTCTCGCCGGTCGCCACCGGCCTCTCCGAGTTCGCTGCCGCCGACGTGCACCCCCGTCCGGGTGAGACCGCCGTGCTGGTTGCCGCGCTCTTCGGCGGCGACGTGCCGTCCGACGGTGTCGCCGGCGTCCCGGCCGAGCAGGTGCTCGCCGCCCGTGAGCTGCTCTCCGGCGCCCAGGACCTGAAGGTCGTCGTCGGCCGCCAGAACCTGGCCGAGTCCGCCGCCGTCATGGTCGACGCCGTGGCCGCCGTCCGCGCCGCGGTCCCGACTGCGACGTTCCTGCCCGCGCTGCGCCGTGCCAACGTCCGAGGCGCGCTCGAGGCCGGCCTGGCCCCGGGGCGCCTTCCGGGCCGTGCCACGCTCGAGGCCCCCGGTTCGTGGAAGGACGCCTGGGGCTCGCTGCCCAAGTCCGTCGGCCGTGATGCCGAGGGCATCCTGACTGCCGCCGCTGCCGGCCGGATCGACGTGCTCGTCCTGCTCGGCGCCGACCCGCTCAGCGACTTCCCCGACCGCGACCTGGCCGCCAAGGCGCTCGACGCCGCCGGCACCGTGATCTCGGTCGACCCGTTCGTGAACGCCTCGGCCGCCCGCGCCGCCGACGTGGTCCTGGCCGCCGCCGCCTTCGGCGAGGTCGCCGGCACGACCACCAGCCTCGAGGGCCGCGTCACTACGCTCGCCCAGCAGGTGACGCCCCCCGGTACGGCCCGCGCCGACTGGCTGCTCGCGGTCGAGCTCGCCGACCGCCTGGGCACCGACACCAAGGTGGCGACCGCCGAGGACCTCTGGGCCCAGATGGTCGAGGGCTCTGCCGCCCATGCCGGTGCCAGCACCGAGGCCCTTGCGGACGAGGCCAACGTGGACGGCGTCCTGCTCGCCCTGGACGGCAGCGGCTTCACCGCCCCCGCCGCCACGCAGGTGCCGCCGCAGAACTCCTACTCGTTGCGCCTGGTCGTGAACCGCTCGCTCTACGACCACGGCACGCTGCTCTCGCACTGCCCGTCGTCGGCCCCGCTCAGCCGCGAGGCCACGCTGGTCCTCGGCCCGGCCGACGCCGAGTCGATCGCGGTCACCACCGGCAGCCCGGTCAAGGTCACCGCCCAGCGGGCCACCATCACGGCCGTCGCCACCGTCGTCGACAGCGTGCCCCGCGGCACTGCGGTCCTGCACCACAACCTGGCCGACGCCGACGCCGACGGCGTCGACCCGGGCCGCATCGTGATCGCGGGCGAGCCCGTGACCGAGATCCGGGTGGAGGCTGGCTGATGGACCCGCTCCTCTCCGGCAACGTCGACCTCATGACGGTGGTCGTGGTCCTGCTCAAGGTCCTCGTCGCCTTCGCCGGCCTGCTGGTCGCCGTCATGGGCATGGTCTGGTTCGAGCGCAAGGCGCTCGCCGACATGGAGAACCGGTTCGGCCCCAACCGGGCCGGCCCGTTCGGCATCCTGCAGACCCTGGCCGACGGCATGAAACTGTCGTTCAAGGAGGACCTGCTCCCCGAGAAGGCCGACCGCTTCGTGTTCCGCCTGGCCCCGCTGCTCGCAGTGATCCCGGCGTTCCTGACCTTCGCCATCGTCCCGCTGGCCGGCAACTTCTCGAACGGCAACGACGGCGTCGTCGAGATCCTGGGCCACAAGACCTTCATGCAGGTCGCCGACCCGCAGATGGGCATCCTCTGGATGCTGGCCATGTCGTCGATCGCCGTCTACGGCATCGTGCTCGCCGGCTGGTCGTCGGGCTCCAAGTACCCGCTGCTGGGCTCGGTCCGTGCCTCGGCGCAGATGGTCTCCTACGAGGCCGCCCTCGGGCTCTCCATCGCCACGGTCCTGCTGATCGGCGGGATGCTCTCGACCAACCAGATCGTCGCCGGCCAGTACGGGCTCCGGTGGAACCTCTGGATGACCGGCATCGTGCCGTTCTTCATCTTCATCATCGCCGGCACCGCCGAGCTGAACCGCCCGCCGTTCGACCTGGTCGAGGCCGAGCAGGAGCTCGTGGGCGGTTTCCACACCGAGTACTCCTCGATGCGGTTCGCCATGTTCTTCCTGGCCGAGTTCATGAACGCCGTCACCATGTCGGCGATCATCGTGACGCTCTTCCTGGGCGGTCCGTCGGGCCCGACCTTCGGGATCACCGGCTGGATCTCCGACTACGTGCTGCCCTTCATCTACTTCTTCCTGAAGGTGCTGCTGTTCCTCTACATGTTCGCCTTCTTCCGCGGCACGCTGCCCCGGTTCCGCTACGACCAGCTCATGGACCTGGGCTGGAAGTTCCTGATCCCGCTCGCGCTGGGCTGGTTCCTGCTGCTCGCCACCGTCCGTGTCGCGGCCGACCAGGGCTGGAACCTGCCGCTCACCGTGGTGGTGTGCCTGGCGGTGCTGGCCGCCGGCGCCGGTCTGCTGCGGGCTGCCATCCGGAACTCTGAGCACGCAGAGGCGATGGCCGCGGGGTCCGTGGCCAAGGACGCGTCGGAGGTGGACGTCTGATGGGCTACCTCGGTGGGTTCAAGATCACCCTTGCCAAGTTCTTCGGCACCCGCTCGGAGACCGGCAAGCGCATCACGCTGTCGTACCCGGAGCAGACGCGGCCGAAGCCCGAGCGCTTCCACGGCCGCCACGTGCTGAACCGGTACGAGGACGGCATGGAGAAGTGCATCGGCTGCGAGCTGTGCGCCGGTGTCTGTCCCGCCCGCTGCATCTACGTGTGCGGCAAGGACAACGACCCGACGGACCCGAACTCGCCCGGCGAGCGCTTCGGGTTCGTCTACGAGATCAACTACCTGCGGTGCATCCACTGCGACCTGTGCGTCGAGGCCTGCCCGACCGAGGCGATCACCGAGACGAAGATGTTCGAGTTCGCCTTCACCAACCGGGCCGACGCGATCTACACCAAGTCCGAGCTGCTGGTGGACGACGACGGCCACCCGCAGAAGATGCCCTGGGAGAACTGGGACGGCGGGTTCGACGCCGCCTCGGCCACCTCGGGCTGGATGCGGGCCACGGCCCCCGGCGGCGACGCCAACTTCGAGGGTGTCGTCGCCTGGTCGGGCGAGCTGGGCTACGGCGTCCGTCAGCCCGAGGGCGGACAGCCCGGCGAGGCGGCTGCCGCGGCGGCAGCGGCCGAGGCCGCGGCGCACGACGATGACCACGGGGGTCACCACTGATGCGCGTCGAGATGTTCACCTTCCTGCTCGCGGGCGCCATCTGCCTGGGCGGCGCGCTGGGCGTGGTGCTGCTGAAGAACCCGGTGCACAACGCACTCAGCCTGGTGGCCACGTTGTTCGGCGTCGCCGTCCTGTTCGTCAACCAGGGCGCCTACTTCCTCGCTGCCATCCAGGTCATCGTCTACGCGGGCGCCATCGTCATCCTCTTCCTGTTCGTGATCATGCTGCTCGGTGTCGACCGGGAGACCGACGAGGGCCGTGAACCGCTCGTCGCCCAGCGGCCGCTCGCCGTCGCGACCGGCCTGGCCATCCTGGGTCTGAGCCTGGTGGCGCTCCTGTCGGCCGGACAGCGGGCCACCGGCGACAAGGCCGACCTGGCACCGCTGAACCAGCCGGGCCCGGACATCAACCACCTCGCCGAGGTGCTGTTCACCCGGTACGTGTACGCCTTCGAGATCACCGCCGTGCTGCTCACGGTCGCCGTGGTCGGCGCCGTGGTGCTGTCCAAGCGCACCAACGAGCCGCTGATCGACCTCGACGAGTTCCCGGAGGGCACCGTCGTCGACGTGCGCCGCCGCGCCGACGACGCCAAGGCTCAGGACGAGGTCGACGCCGACGCCGAGGTGGTCGCCGTGCCCGACACCGAGGGCGACCCCCAGGAAGGTGGGGACGACTGATGTTCACGCTCACCGAGACCTGGTACCTGGTGCTGGCCGCGCTCATCTTCTCGATCGGCGCCGTCGGGCTGCTGGTCCGCCGCAACGTGCTGGTCATGTTCATGTGCGTCGAGCTCATGCTCAACGCCGTGAACCTGACCTTCGTGTCGTTCTCCACGGCCCTCGACGACCTGGGCGGTCAGACCGCCGTGTTCTTCGTGCTGGTCGTGGCCGCCGCAGAGGTCGTGGTCGGCCTCGGCATCATCGTGGCCATCATGCGACGCCGGCAGAGCGCCGACGTCGACGACATCTCACTGATGAGGGGCTGAGTCGATGACTGCTGTGTGGCTCATCCCTGCCCTGCCGCTGCTGGGGTTCGTGACCCTGGTGGTGCTCGGCCGCAAGTTTGGCGACCCGGGTGCCGGCATCTTCGCCGCCTGCATGGTCGGCCTGTCGTTCCTGGGCACGCTCGGCGTGTTCGCCCACCTGCTCTCGCTGCCCCACGAGGAGCGGGCGATCAGCCAGACGCTCTTCACCTGGATCTCGTCCGGTTCGTTCAAGGTGTCGATCGGCTTCCTGGCCGACCCGCTCAGCATCACCATGTGCCTGTTCATCACGGGCATCGGTGCGCTCATCCACATCTACTCGGTCGGGTACATGAAGGGGGACCCCAAGTTCTCCAAGTTCTTCGTCTACCTGAACCTGTTCGTGGCCTCGATGCTGCTGCTGGTCCTGGGCGACAACCTGCTGCTCACGTTCCTGGGCTGGGAGGGCGTGGGTGCGTGCTCGTACCTGCTCATCTCGTTCTGGTTCACCGACCCGAAGAACGCGTCGGCCGGCAAGAAGGCGTTCGTCACGAACCGCGTCGGTGACTTCGGGTTCATGCTCGCCACGTTCCTGGTCTGGGTGACCCTCGGGACCGTCAACTACGAGCAGATCCGGCCGCTTGCCCCCGGCCTGGCCGCCGGTACCGCCACCGCCATCGCCCTGCTCTTCTTCCTGGGAGCCACCGGCAAGTCGGCCCAGTTGCCGCTCTTCGTCTGGCTGCCTGACGCAATGGCCGGCCCGACCCCGGTCTCGGCGCTCATCCACGCCGCCACCATGGTGACCGCCGGCGTCTACCTGCTGACCCGCCTCAGCCCGATCATGGCCGAGGCCGGCTGGGCCAACGACGTGGTCGCCTGGGTGGGCGCGCTCACGGCGCTGGTCGCGGCGTGCGCGGCGATCGCCCAGAACGACATCAAGAAGGTCCTGGCCTACTCGACGGTCTCGCAGCTCGGCTACATGTTCCTGGCCGTCGGCACCCAGTCCTACGTGGCCGCCGTGTTCCACATGATCACGCACGCCTCGTTCAAGGCGCTCCTGTTCCTGGGGTCCGGCTCGGTCATCCACGCGATGGCCCACGAGCAGGACATGCGCAAGTACGGCAACCTGCGCAAGTACCTGCCGATCACCTACGCCACGTTCATGGTCGGCTGGCTGGCCATCGCCGGCATCCCGCCGCTGTCGGGCTTCTGGTCCAAGGACGAGATCCTGGCCGGCGTGTTCAACGCCAAGACGTTCGGCAACCTGGCTCTCTGGGTGATCGGCATGGCCGTCGCCCTGCTCACGGCCTTCTACATGACCCGTCAGGTGATCATGACCTTCTTCGGCGAGGAGAAGTGGCGCCACGCCGAGGTCGACGCGCACGGCCACGAGCTGCACGCGGACGAGGAGGACGCGGTCGACGACCACGACCACCACCACCTCACGCCGGACCACACCCCGCACGAGTCGCCCATCTCCATGACGCTGCCGCTCGTCGTCCTTGCCGGTGCGGCGGCAGTGGCCGGTCTGCTCAACCTGCCGTTCGGCGACCCGCTGAAGTTCCTGGAGCACTGGCTCGAGCCCACGATCGTCGGGGAGCACGAGCTGCCTCCGGGATGGGTGCAGGCGCTGCTCAGCCTGGCGGCCGTGGCCGTCGCGGTGATCGGCATCCTTGGTGCCCGGGCGGTCTACTTCCAGAAGAAGGTCGACCCGGCGAAGATCGAGAAGCCGGTCTTCGCCCACGCGTGGTACATCGACGAGACCTACGCCAAGTTCATGGGCGGTCCCGGCGAGACGGCGTTCGAGGACGTGGCCCAGTTCGACCAGAAGATCGTGGACGGCGCCGTCAACGGCATCGCCGGCGGGACCGTGGGCCTGGGCAACCGGCTCAAGGGGCTCCAGACCGGTCTGGTCCGCACCTACGGGCTGGGCATGGCCATCGGTGCGGTCGCGCTGCTGGCCTACGTCGTGACCAGGATCGGGGGCTGACGGTGACCTCCTCCGCGCTGCTCCCCCTGATGATCCTCGTGCCGTTCGTCGGCGCCGGCATCGTCGCCCTCCTCCCCGCCCGCCGGACCGAGCTGTTCCGGCCCATCGCGCTGCTCACCAGCATCGTCGTCCTCGGCATGGCCGTGTTCATGCTGGTCAACTTCAAGGTCGGTGACCCCGGCTACCAGTTCGAGTCGAACACCACCTGGATCAAGGACCTCGGGATCTCGCTGCACTTCGGCGTGGACGGCATCTCGCTGTTCCTGGTCGTGCTGGCGGCGGGCATCTTCCCGATCGCGCTGCTCGGCTCCAACCCTGACCACGACCCCAAGCCCTACTACGGCTGGCTGCTCGTGCTGCTCGCCGGCTCGATCGGCGTCTTCTGCGCCCTCGACCTGGTCGTGTTCTTCGTGTTCTTCGAGATCGTCCTGGTCCCGATGTACTTCCTCATCGGGCTCTGGGGCCACGGCCGCCGCGTCTACGCCGCGACCAAGTTCTTCCTCTACACGATGTTCGGGTCGGCCCTCATGCTGGTCGGCCTCATCGCCCTGGCGGTGCTGCACCAGAAGGCCGTCGGTGGTCCGCTCACGTTCGACCTGGTGACCCTGGCCCGGGAGCAGGCGCTCTCGACGACGGCGTCTCGTTGGATCTTCGTGGCGTTCGCGGTGGCCTTCGCGGTCAAGGTCCCGCTCTTCCCGCTGCACACCTGGCTGCCGGACGCCCACACCGAGGCGCCCACGGCCGGCTCCGTGCTGCTCGCAGCCGTCATGCTCAAGCTCGGCACGTACGGGTTCGTGCGGTTCGGCCTGGACCTCTTCCCCGAGGCCAGCGTGTGGGCCGCCCCGGTCATGCTGACCCTCGGCGTCGTCGGCATCGTCTACGGCGCCATCTGCGCCACGATGCAGAAGGACCTCAAGCGGCTGGTCGCCTACTCCTCGGTGGCCCACCTCGGGTTCATCGTGCTGGGCATCTTCTCGATCACCACGCAGGGCATCGAGGGCGGCATCCTGCAGATGGTCAACCACGGCATCACCACCGGCGCGCTGTTCCTGCTGGTCGGCATGGTGTACGAGCGTCGGCACACCCGTGAGATCTCGGCGCTCTCGGGCCTGCAGTCGTCGGCCCCGGTCATGGCGGGCGTGTTCACCCTGGTCATGCTCTCGAGCATCGGGCTCCCCGGCCTGAACGGGTTCGTGGGCGAGTTCCTGGCGCTGCTCGGTGCCTTCAAGGGCGCCCGCTGGTGGGGCGTCGTCGCCGTGACCGGCGTGATCCTCGCTGCGCTCTACCTGCTCTGGGCCTACCAGCGCGTCTTCCACGGCAAGGCCGAGGGGGAGAACGCCAAGATGCGCGACCTGACGTGGTCCGAGGGCGCGGTCCTCGCACCGCTGCTGTTCCTGATCGTGTTCCTCGGCATCTACCCCAAGGTCATGCTCGACCGGATCGAGCCGTCCGTGAAGGCGCTCGTCGTCCACATCGACCGCAACGTGGAGGGCTTCGACGCCAAGGACGTCACCCCGAAGATCGCTCCGGCTGCCAAGGGCGCCGAGCACGGGGGTGAGGGCTGATGACTGCTGCAGTCCTGCAGAACGTCCTGGCCTCCGTGGGTGGACTGCCGAGCATCGAGTTCTCGTCGGTGGCTCCGAGCATCATCTTGGCCCTGGGCGGCGTGCTGCTCCTGACCGTCGTCTCGGTCACCAAGGACAAGCTGCCGGTCTGGTTCCCCGCCGTGTGGACCATCTCCGCAGCCGTCGCCGCGCTGTGCACCGTGTTCCGTCTGTGGATCCGGGTCGGCAAGTGGGGCAACCTCAGCCTGATCAGCGGAGCGGTCGGTCTGGACCGGTTCTCGCTCTTCGTCATCGGAACGCTGTGCGTCTCGGTCGTCATGGGCGCACTCCTGCTCGAGGGCTACCTGCGCCGTGAGGACCTCGAAGGTCCCGAGTGGTACGTGCTCCTGCTGCTGGCCGCCGCCGGTGGCACGACCATGGCCGCCGCCAACGACCTCATCGTGCTGTTCATCGGCCTCGAGATCCTGTCGATCGCGGTGTACATCCTCTCGGCCATGCACCGGCGCCGGATGTCCTCGCTCGAGTCCGGCCTGAAGTACTTCATCCACGGCGCGTTCGCCTCGGCGTTCCTGCTCTACGGCATCGCCATGGTCTACGGAGCAACCGGCTCGACCAACCTGGCCCGCATCTCGACCTTCCTGGCCGACAACGTCATCACGCAGAACGGCCTGATGCTCGGCGGCATCGCCCTGATGCTCGTCGGCTTCGCCTTCAAGGTCGCAGCGGTCCCGTTCCACCAGTGGGCGCCGGACGTGTACCAGGGCGCCCCGACCCCGGTGTCGGCCTTCATGGCCGCCGCGGTCAAGACGGCGGCCTTCGCCGGCATGATCCGGGTGTTCGTCCTGGCCCTTGGTCCGACGTACCGCGACGAGTGGCGGCCGATGGTGCTGGCCCTCGCCGTGCTGAGCCTGCTCGTCGGGTCGGTCATGGCGCTCGTCCAGACGAACGTGAAGCGCATGCTGGCGTACTCGTCGATCGGCCACGCCGGCTTCATCCTCGTGGCGGTCCACTCCAGCACTGCGATGGGTACGAGCGCTGCGCTCTTCTACCTGCTGTCGTACACCTTCATGGTCATGGGCAGCTTCGGTGTCGTCGCCGTCGTCGGCCGCAAGGGCGACGGCCACCACCAGCTCTCGGACTACCGGGGCCTGGGCCGTATCCGTCCCGGTCTGGCGCTGGCCTTCACGATCTTCCTGCTGGCCCAGGCGGGCGTCCCGCTCACCGCCGGGTTCTTGTCCAAGTTCTACGTGATCCGGTCCGCCATCGACTCGGGCGACACTGCGCTCGGCGTGGTGGCGATGCTCGCTGCGGTGATCGCGGCGTTCCTGTACCTGCGGGTCATCGTCGCCATGTACTTCGAGGGCGAGCCGGGCGACGAGGTCGCTCCGGTCAAGGTGCCGGCTGCAGTCTCGGTGGCGATCGGCATCGCACTGGCCGGCACGCTCCTGCTGGGCATCGTGCCCGACCCGGTCACGCACGCAGCGAACGAGGCCACGGCCGAGCTCGTCGCACCACGACGCTGACCGATCGACCGAGGGGGCGCACCATGAAGGTGCTGGTGGTCATGCCCGGGCTCAACGGCCAGGGTGGGGCAGAGCAGTCGTTCGCCGCCACCGCCCCGTGGCTCATGGAGCACGGGGTCACGCTCGACCTCGCGCTGTTCACCGACCGGCGCATGCTCGTGCCGACGGTCGAGGCGATGGGTGTCACCGTGCACGACCTGTCGTCGGCCTCGGGCGCCCGCGGCCGGGCCGCCGCGCTGCGCGCGCTGGTCGAGCGGCTGCAGCCCGACCTGGTCCACGCCACCCTCTACGAGGCCGAGGTGCCCACGCTCCTGGCGTCCCGGCGCACCAAGGTGCCGTCGTTGGTGACCTGGGCGACGACCACGCAGACCTCGACCAGCGAGGGCGGCGTCGCGTCGTGGAAGCTGAAGGTGGTCGAGGCCACGCAGACGGTGCTCGGCCGGTTTGCCGGTGCCAAGTACCAGGCAGTCACCCAGGGTGTGGCCGACTCGCGGGGCAGCACGCTGAAGGTGCCCGCCGCACGTATCCGGGTGGCCGAGCGCGGCCGTGACGCCTCCAAGTTCGCGCCGCGAAGCCCCGACGAGCTCGCGGTGGTGCGTTCCGACCTCGGTCTGGTCGACGGCGACCGGCTCGTACTCTCGGTAGCTCGGCTGGAGCCGGCGAAGGGGCTGGAACGTCTGCTTGCGCTGGTCGACGACCTGGTCGACGCCGTGCCGGGCGCGGTGGTCGCGATCGCCGGTCGAGACGGCTCGGCCGGCAACCGGCTGCGGGACCAGGCGTCGGGACTT
>CAJANQ010000274.1 GCA_903941145.1 uncultured Actinomycetes bacterium | reverse complement strand
CGCGGTGCGCGACCGGCGGGGGTCGACCACGACGACCTTGCCACCGCGCTCCTGGATGGCCTTCAGCCGCCCCGGGAAGTCGGGGGCGGTGCACAGGCTGCCGTTGGACTCGAGCGGGTCGGCGCCCAGCATGAGCAGATACTCGGTGCGGTCCAGGTCCGGCACCGGCATGGCGCCCGGGTTGCCGTACAGCAGCCCGCAGGCCACGTGCCGGGGCATCTGGTCCACGGTCGACGCCGAGTAGAGGTTCTTGGTCCCGAGCGCCTTGATGAGCGGCACGCCCATGACCGACCCGGCCAGCGTGTGTGCGTTCGGGTTGCCCAGGTAGAGCGCCACGGCGTCGCGGCCGTGCTCGGCCTGCACCCGGCCGAGCCCCTCGGCGACCGCGGCGTAGGCCTCCTCCCAGGTGGCGGGGGAGAGCACGCCGTCCTTGCGGACGAGCGGCTGGCGCAGCCGGTCAGGGTCCTCGTGGAGCTGCTTGAGCGTCGACCCCTTCGGGCACAGGTACCCCTTGGAGAACACGTCCTCCATGTCGCCGCGGATGCGCCGCACCGCGCCGTCCACCACCTCGACCTCGAGCCCGCACGTCGCCTCGCAGAGCGGGCAGGTCTTGAAGTGGGTCGAGGTGCCGGAGGTGGGTGCCGTCATGGCAAGAACCTACCGCCCGGGCTCCTTCGGCAGGCCCAGCATCCGCTCGCCGACGATGTTGCGCAGGATCGAGGTGGTGCCGCCCATGACGGTGTAGGCGGGGGAGTAGCAGAGGCCCCGGGACACCCGGTTCCACTCCAGCGCCTGCGGACCGGCCACCCGGACGCAGAACTCGGCGACGCGCTGCTCGAACTCCGTGCACCAGGTCTTGGTGACGGCGGAGAAGCCCTTGGGGGCGCTGCCGGTCACCTCGCGCAGGACCATGTGGCGGCCGATCCGGTAGCCGGTCTCGAGCGCGGCCAGGTCCTGTCGCAGCAGGGCGTCGGCGCGCTGGGACGGCGTCATCGCGCTGCGTGCGTCCAGGAACAGCCGCCGGTTGGAGACCAGCCGGTCGATCCCGCCGCGCTCGTGCTCCATCTGCCGCATGATCTGGCGGAAGCTGTCGCCGCGGACCCCGACCAGGTGCTCGGCCGGGACCTCGACGTCCGCCAGGTGGACCTCACAGAAGTGGTCGTTGCCGGTGGCGTCACGGATCGGGTGGACCTCCACCCCTGGTGAGCGTAGGTCGACCACGAACTCCGACAGTCCCGCGTGGGGCGGGGCGTCCGGCTCGGTGCGGGCCACCAGGTAGATCCAGTCGGCGTCGGCGGCACCCGAGGTCCAGACCTTCTGGCCGTTCACGACCCAGCGGTCGCCGTGCAGCTCGGCACGGGTGCGCAGCGACGCCACGTCGGAACCGGCGTCGGGCTCGCTCATGCCGATCGACCATGCGGAGGTGCCGGCCACGATGTCAGGGAGCCACTTCCGGCGCTGCTCGGCGGTGCCGTACTGCAGGAGCGTGGGGCCGATCTGGCGGTCGGCGAACCACGACGTGGCGATCGGGGCACCCTCCGAGATGAGCGCCTCGACCACCATGAACCGCTCGAGCGCCGTCCGGCCCCCTCCGCCCTCCTCGACGGGCCAGGTCATGCCCAGCCAGCCGCGCCGGGCCAGCTCGAGCGAGAACTCGCGGGAGGTCCCGATCAGCCAGGAGTCCTCCTGAACGTCCTGGCGCTGTGCCCACTCGCGGGCGACGGTGCGCGCCTCGTCAGAGAGCGAGGCCAGGTCGTCAGGGACCGAGAGGTCCATCGGGCTGCGTCAGCGACGTTCGATGGCGACGTAGTCGCGGGCCGCCGCACCGATGTAGAGCTGGCGGGGCCGGTAGATGCGCGAGTCCTGCTCGAGCAGCTCGATGTAGTGGGCCAGCCAGCCGGCGGTGCGCGGGATGGCGAACAGCACGGTGAACATCTCCATCGGGAAGCCCATCGCCTGGTAGATCAGGCCCGAGTAGAAGTCGA
Organism: uncultured Actinomycetes bacterium; assembly: GCA_903941145.1. Lineage (GTDB taxonomy): Bacteria > Actinomycetota > Acidimicrobiia > Acidimicrobiales > Microtrichaceae > CAJANQ01. The sequence goes on along the minus strand of CAJANQ010000274.1, from coordinate 519 downwards.
CGTTGGGGTAGAGCTTCCGGTCGATGAAGTACGAGTCGCTCAGCGCCACCTCTTCGAGGGCGAGCGCAATGTCGAGGAGCGGGTTCTTGCCGGTGACCTCGAAGACGTCGTCGGCGGTCTTCTTGATGATCGTCGCCCGCGGGTCGTAGTTCTTGTACACCCGGTGCCCGAAGCCCTGCAGCAGCACCTCGCCGCGCTTGACGGCCTCGATGTAGCTCGGGACGTTGTCGATCGAGCCGATGGCGGTGAGCATCTTGATCACTGCCTCGTTGGCGCCGCCGTGGCGGGGGCCGTAGAGCGCCGCAGTCGCAGCCGCCGTGGAGATGTAGGGGTCGGCGTGGGCCGAGCCGACGGTCCGCATGGCCGTGGCGGAGCAGTTCTGCTCGTGGTCGGCGTGGAGGATGAGGAGGATGTCGAGCGCGCGGACGAGGCGGGGGTCCACCTCGTAGTCGGCACCGAAGAACATCTTGAGAATGTTGGTGCTGTAGTCGAGCGAGGGGTCCGGGGCGACGATGTCCT
>CAJANQ010000273.1 GCA_903941145.1 uncultured Actinomycetes bacterium | reverse complement strand
CGGTGTAGCCCGCCCCGGTGAACGGCTTGCCCGTCCGGGTGTTGGACAGCAGTTCGTAGCGGTCCAGCCAGTAGGCCAGCGCCTTGAGCAGCACCAGCACCCCGAGCAGGCTGATCAGCTGGATGCGCGCCGCGCGGCTGACCGCGCCGGAGCCCGCCGCCAGCCGGATCCCGCCGAAGATGTAGTGCGTCACCAGGTTGGCCAGGAACGCCAGGAACAGCGCGACGAACAGGAAACTCAGCACCAGCCGGTAGAACGGCAGGTCGAAGGCGTAGAAGCCGAGGTCCTTGCCGAACTGCGGGTCGACGGTGCCGAAGTCCCCGCCGTGCAGGAACAGCTGGATGCGCGGCCAGTAGCTTTGCGCCACCAGACCGGACATCAGCCCGATCAGCGCCGGGATCCCCAGGCCGAAGCCGCGCAGCTTGCTCATCACCGCGGTGCGGTAGCGGGCGATCGGGTCATTCGGTCCGGTGGTCGGCACGAAGACCGGCCGGGTGCGGTACGCCAGCGCCAGGGCGGCGAACACGACGGCGCCGACCAGCAGCCCCAGCCGGACGGCCCGGGCCACGGGCGAGCCGACGACTCCCGCCAGCTCCTGCGCCTCGACCTCGCGTTCCTCGGCGACCTCGTCGGGTGTCGGTGACCTCATGCGCGTGCCTCCACGAGCTCGGCGGCCACCCGGCGGGCGGCCGTGTCGGCGGCGAGCACGGACTCGAGCGAGTCCGCGTCAGTGCCGTCCCACTTGGCGAGGGCGTCGAAGTTCAGCTCGGCGATGCCCGCCCAGCTGATCGCTCCGTCCAAGAACGCGTCGACGGCCACCTCGTTGGCGGCCGAGAGCCACGCCGGCGCGGTGCCGCCCGAGCGGCCAGCCTCGTAGGCCAGGTCGAGGCAGCGGAACGTGGCACGGTCCGGCGGCTCGAAGGTCCATGTGGTGGCCGCGGTCCAGTCCATCGCTCCGAACGGCGTGCCGATGCGGTCCGGGTACGCCAGGGCGTACCCGATGGGCAGCCGCATGTCAGGCATCGACACCTGGGCGATGGTGGCGCCGTCGGTGAACTCGGCCATCGAGTGCACGATCGACTGGGCGTGGACGACCACGTCGATGCGGTCGTAGTCGACGTCGAACAGCTCGTGGGCCTCGATCACCTCGAGGCCCTTGTTCATGAGCGTGGACGAGTCGACCGTGATCTTGGGACCCATCGCCCAGGTCGGGTGGGCGAGCGCCTGCTCGACGGTGACCGTCGCCAGGTCGTCCGCGGTGCGGCCGCGGAACGGGCCGCCCGACGCCGTCAGCACGATGCGCGACAGCCGGCGGGTCCCCTCTCCTGCACGAAGGCACTGGTGCACGGCGCAGTGCTCGCTGTCGATCGGGACCAATTCCGCCCCCGGGGTCTGCCGCACCTGACGCACGACCGGACCGGCAGCGATCAGCGATTCCTTGTTGGCCAGTCCGAGGCGCTTGCCCGCTGCCAGCGCTCCGAGGGTCACGGGGAGCCCGGCGAACCCCACCACGCCGTTGACCACGACGTCGGCCTCGGTGCTCAGCGCGGCCAGGGCGTCGGGACCGGCGACCAGCTCGGTGCCCACCGGCAAAAGGGCCTGCAGCTCTGTGGCACGGGAGGCGTCGGCCAGGCCGACGACCTTGGGGCGGACCTGCTGGGCCTGGGCAGCGAGCTGCTCGACCGAGGAGCCCGCACCGAGCGCGACGATCTCGAAGCGGTCGGGCTCTGCGGCCACGACGTCGAGGGTCTGGGTGCCGATCGACCCGGTGGAACCGAGCACGGCGACGGTCGTCATGGGGGCGAGGCTACCGGTGGTGCCGCAGCCACGGCCCGACAGGCCCGGACGGAGCGGAGCGGACGCTCAGGTCAGCCGGCGGACTTCGACCACACGTCGAACAGGACGGTGACGAAGTAGGCGGTCGGCAGGACGAAGAGCAGCGAGTCGAACCGGTCGAGCACACCGCCGTGGCCGGGGAGCACCGAGCCCATGTCCTTGATCTTCAGGTCCCGCTTCACGAACGACTCGGACAGGTCGCCAAGGGGTGCCGCGAGGGCGCACAGCAGCGCGAACACGAAGGTCTGGGGCTTCGAGGAGCCGATCGGGTCAATACCGATGAAGCCCACGATGACGGTCGTGACCACGAGGGCAGTGACGACACCGCCGGCGAGGCCTTCCTGGGTCTTGTTGGGGCTCGCCGTCGACAACGGGGTCTTCCCGAACCGGCGGCCCACGAAGTAGGCCCCGACGTCGTGGGAGACCGACACGACCACTGCGGCGATCAGCACGCCGACACCGGGGTTCGAGGTGAGCGACGGGACGGCCTCCTGCAGCGAACGGCCGAGGCCGAGGAACAGCGTGGCGAAGGAGCCGAGGAACCCGATCCACATGACGCCGAGCAGGGTCACGCCCAGGCTCATCACGCCACGCTCGCCGGGCGCCACCCAGAGGTACCAGAGCAGGCCGCACACGACCGTGAGCGCCAGCACCACCGGGTAGGCCGAGAGTCCGTAGAAGTAGGTCGACGCCAGCAGGCCGACGACGGCGACGATGCCGAGCAGCGTGGCCGGGTTGAACCGCCGGGTGGAGCGCACCGCAGTGAAGTACTCGAGCGCCGCCATGCCGACGACGGCGACGGCCAGCAGCATCGTGGTGAAGCCGCCCAGCTTGAAGCAGAGCAGCCCAAGGGCAATCAGACCGACACCCACGCCGGCGGCGACCGGCAGGTTGCGGTCGCCCGAGGACTTCTTCCCTCCGCCCTCACCGCCACCGTCGCCGCCACCGGGGCGGGGGCGGCGCTGCGGGGTGCGACGCGGGCGGTCCTTTCGGTGCTGGTCGAGCGCGTCGGCGGCGTCGACCTCGTCCTCGGCCGGTGCCTCGTCGGCAGGGACCGCGGCAACCTGGCCGGACGGCTCGCCCGACGCATCGGCCGGGGCCGGGTCGAACGTGGCGGGCTCGAGGTCGTCGTCGTGGTCGAACACGTCGCCGGCCTCGGCCCGGAACGAGGTACCGACGGCGGTGTCAGGGGCGTCGAAGAAGTCGTCCTCGTCGCTCTCGTCGAGCGAGCCGAGTCCCGGTGCGTCCTCGACCAGGTCCTCGAAGTCGGTATGGCCCTCGCGCTCGCCCTCGTCGCGCCAGCGCGGCCCGGCGGACGGCGTGGCCTCGACCTCGGCCTGCTCGTCGCCGATCACGACCTTGGGCACCTGCCCGGTCGGCGGCTCGGTCCAGTGCGGGAGCACGAACCCCTCGTCGTCGAGGCTCTCCTCGTCGGCGGGATCGATGACGCGGGCGTGTCCACCACCGTCGTCGGGGGAACCCCCCGGACGCACCACCGGCACCGCGCCGAAGCGGTCGCCGGCGGAGGGCTCACGGTCGCCGGAGCTGATCCGGACCATGGGGAGGTCGTCGGCCGGTGGGCGCGGACGGTCGGAGTCCTCTCCCGTCCCTGCCTCCTGTGCACCGATGATGCGGACACCCTCTGTGGTGGGGCCGTCCGGCTGGGGCTCGTCGTCGTAGCCCGGCTCGTCGCGGTCGCTCATGGTTCAGCCTTCCAGGAGTTCCTTCGTCTTGACCTCGAGGGCCTCGTCGATCTGTGCCTCGTGCGCCTTGGTGAGCCGGTCCAGCTCGGCCTCGGCCCGGTGGAGGTCGTCGGACGTCATGTCGCCGTCCTTCTCGAGCCCCTCGAGGTCCTTGCGTGCGTCACGCCGCGTGCCGCGGACGGCGTTGCGGCTCTCCTCGGCCTTGTTCTTGACCAGACGGACGAACTCCTTGCGCCGCTCCTCGGTGAGGGGAGGGAAGGCCAGCCGGATCGAGACGCCGTCGTTCGACGGGTTCAGCCCCAGGTTGGAGTCCATGATCGAGCGCTCGATGGCCGCCATCGACCCCTTGTCGAACGGGGAGATCAGCAGCATGCGGGCCTCGGGGACCGAGAAGCTCGCGAGCTGCTGCAGCGGCACCGTGGAGCCGTAGTACTCGACCGGGATCTTCTCGACCAAGGCGGGCGAGGCCCGACCAGTGCGGACCGCGGCAAACTCGCTCTTGGCGTGCACGACCGCCTTGTCCATGCGTTCTGCGGCGTCCTCGAGGACTGCCTGGACCATCTCGTCACTCATCGGGTCCAGCCTCCCACATCTGTCCGACCGGGACGTTCAGCCCGGCCTCGGGCGTACCTGTCGACCTGGATCACGAGACGACGGTGCCGACGCGCTCCCCCGCCAGCAGGCGGCCGACGTTCTGACCCATGAGGTCGAACACGCAGATCGGGATGTGGTTGTCCATGCAGAGTGTGATGGCCGTGGAGTCCATGACCTTGAGCTGTCGGCTCAGCACGTCGATGTAGCTGACCTCGGCGAGGAACTCGGCGTCGGGGTTGGTCCGGGGGTCGTCCGTGTAGACGCCGTCGGTGCCGTGCTTGCCCATGAGGATGGCGCCGGCCTCGATCTCCGTCGCCCGCAGCGCCGCGGTCGTGTCGGTGGTGAAGAACGGGTTGCCGGTGCCGCCGGCGAACACCACGACGCGACCCTTCTCGAGGTGCCGTACCGCACGACGCCGGATGTAGGGCTCGGCGAGCTGGGACATGTGGATGGCGGTCTGGACCCGGGTCGGCTGGCCCAGCCGCTCGAGGGTCTCCTGCAGGGCCAGGGCGTTGATGACCGTGGCCAGCATGCCCATGTAGTCGGCCTGGGCGCGGTCCATGCCGGCACCCTCGCCGGTCATGCCGCGCCAGATGTTGCCGCCGCCCACGACCACGGCGATCTCGACGTCGAACTGTTCCTTGGCCGCGACGAGCTCGGACGCAAAGCGCGCGACCGTCTCGCCGTCGATGCCGTAGCCCGCGTCGCCGGCGAACGCCTCGCCGCTCAGCTTGACGACGACCCGGGACCACCGGGGCGTCCGACCTCCGTCGTTGTCCGCCACCGGTGCCCCCTTCAGTCGTTCCGTGGCCCGTTCAGCTGCCGATGACGGCCTGGACGAACCGGGTGATCGTCACGTCGCCCAGCTTCTGCTGGACGGTCTCCTTCTCGCCGAACAGACCCTGCTCGGGGAGGACGCGCTCGGCGTACCAGGAGTTGAGGCGACCCTCGACGATCTTGGGCACGGCCTGCTCGGGCTTGCCCTCCTTGCGGGTCAGCTCCTCGAAGCCG
>CAJANQ010000272.1 GCA_903941145.1 uncultured Actinomycetes bacterium | reverse complement strand
TGCTGGCCATGGCGGCCAGCGGCAGCCAGGACATCTCGGCCGCCGCCGGCATGGCCCGGAAGGCCCGTGCCGCGTGGAAGCAGCGCCGTGGCGAGGAGGCGCCGGAGTCGGCGACCCTCCACCTGCAGCCGCTCTACAACGGCACGATCAACCTCATGCTCGGCTGCCGCTACGTGCTGCCCGTGGCGATCAACCTCGAGCCAGGCACCCAGGCCTGCGTCGTCGGTTCGGTGACCCGTGTGCGCACCGCCGAGGACTGCCACCGCACGATGGACTGGATCGCGGACGCCCACCAGCGTGCGACCGGCGTGCCCACGCTCTACCACTCGCACGAGGACGACCTGCTCACGCAGGTCCGTGGACTGCTCGCCCGGGACCGCTGAGGCTGCCCGAAAGGGTTACGGGAACCGGGGACACGCTCCGGTAGCGTGACCCCTCGTGACTGCAGCGCCCACCGAGCCGTTCCGTGCCCTGACGGGCATGCGTGACGTCCTCCCTCCAGAGGCCGCCCGCCGTCGCGCGCTGCTGGCCCGGTTCGCCGAGGCTGCCGAGCGGGCGGGCTACGCCGAGGTGGCGGTCCCCGTGCTCGAGGAGCTCGGCGTGTTCGAGCGCATGGGCGAGGCGACCGACGTCGTGGCAAAGGAGATGTACGACTTCGAGGACCGCGACGGCACACGCGTGGCCCTGCGGCCCGAGCTGACCGCCGGGGTCGTGCGTGCGTTCGTGCAGCACTCGCCGACCCAGCCGTGGAAGGTGTGGGTGGCCGGGACCGCGTTCCGCCACGAACGTCCGCAGAAGGGCCGTTACCGGATGTTCGACCAGGTGGGTGTCGAGGTGCTCGGCGTCGACGACCCGGACCTTGACGTCGAGGTGGTGGCGCTCGCGTGGCAGGTGCTGGCCGACCTGGGACTGCGTGAGGTCACCCTCCTGGTCAACAGCCTGGGCGACCACGAGGACCGCGCCCGGTTCACCGAGGCCGTGCGGGCCTACTTCGAGACCGTGCGCGGCCGCCTGACCGAGGGCGAGCAGGCCACCCTCGACCGCAACCCGCTCCGGCTGCTGGACTCCAAGCGGCCCGAGCTGGCACCGGTCCTGGAGCTGGCCCCGGTGCTCGCCGACTACCGCTCCGACGAGTCGGCCGCGCACTTCGAGCGTGTGCTCGCAGGTCTGCGCGCCGTCGGCGTGCCCTACACCGAGGCCCCCCTGCTGGTCCGTGGCCTCGACTACTACCGCCGCACCACGTTCGAGCTGGCCTCCGGGTCCATCGACGCGGCGCAGAACGCGCTCGGCGGCGGCGGCCGGTACGACGGCCTGGCCGAGGACCTCGGCGGCCGGCCCACCGACGGCATCGGGTTCGCGCTCGGCGTGGACCGGGTCCTACTGGCGTGCGACGCTGAAGGCGTGTTCGGCGACCCCGGCACGGTCCTCGACGCGTTCGTGGTGGACCTCACCGGCGGCGAGGCGGCGCGGGACCTGACCCACGAGCTGCGGGGCGCCGGGCTCTCGGCCGACCGGCGCTTCGGCGGCGGCTCCATGAAGTCGCAGATGAAGAGCGCCGACCGCTCGGGGGCCGCCGTGGCCCTCATCGTCGGTGCTGACGAGCTCGAGGCGGGCGAG
>CAJANQ010000271.1 GCA_903941145.1 uncultured Actinomycetes bacterium | reverse complement strand
GATCTGGCTCAACACCTCGTACTGGTACGTGCTCGCGTGCGTCGGGATCATGATCAGCGGCATGGCGGCCTCCATGTCGCCGCTCACCGCCGCGCTCATGTCGGCGGTCCCGCCGGAGCGTGCGGGCTCCGGCTCGGCGATGAACGACGCCACCCGGGAGCTGGGCGCCGCGCTCGGCGTCGCGGTCCTCGGCTCCATCGCCGCGTCCAAGTACGGCAGCGCGCTCGACAAGGTCCCCGGCCTCGACAAGCTCCCGCCGGACGCCTACTCGGCGGTGAACGACTCGCTCGGCGGTGCGGTGGTCGTGGCGCAGAAGATCGGTGGCGTGCCCGGCAAGGCGCTTGCGACGGTGGCGCAGGAGTCGTTCCTCGGCGGGCTGCACCTGGCGGTCACCGCCGGCTCGGTCCTGAGCGCGATCGCTGCGGTCGTGATCTGGAAGTTCCTGCCGGCCCACACGGAACCGATGGCCGGCCACGGTGCGATGACCAAGGTCGACGCCGTCGAGTTCACCGCCGAGCTGGGCCTGGGCGGCGTGCCGGTCGTCTTCCCTGAGGAAGACCTCTAGGCGCTCCCCGCCTACGGTGCGTGCAGCCGCACTGCGCCGGCTGCAGGAGGGACCGCATGCAACAGCTCGACGGACGGGTCGCCGTGGTCACCGGTGCCGGCAGCGGCATCGGCCGGGCCACCTCGGTGGAACTGGCCCGCCACGGCTGTCGGCTGGCGCTCGTCGACCGCGACGCGGACGCGGCGAGCCAGACCGCTGCGCTGCTGCCGGGGACCGCGCACCCCTCGGTCCACCAGGCCGACGTCCGCGACGCCGACCGCCTCGCCGGGCTGCCCGACGAGGTGGTCGACCTGCACGGCGCCGTCCACATCCTCATGAACAACGCCGGCGTGACCTCGGCCGGGAACTTCGAGGACGAGTCGGTCGAGGACCTGCAGTGGATCGTCGACATCAACGTCTGGGGCGTCGTGCTCGGCTGCCGGGCCTTCCTGCCCCACCTGCGCCGGGCCGACGAGGCGCACATCGTCAACATGTCGAGCATGGTCGGGCTGCTCGGCCTGCCCCACAACGTCTCGTACTCGCTCACCAAGGGCGCGGTGCGGTCGTTCTCCGAGGCACTCCGAGCCGAGCTGGTCACCACGAACGTGGGTCTGACCGTGGTCCATCCGGGCGCGATCCGCACCAACATCACCGAAGGGGCCCGGGGCTCGGAGGCCGAGCGGCTCGCCAAGATGGGCCGGTCCCGTCTGGCGCCGCTCGCCATGCGCCCGCCCGAGTCGGTGGCAAAGAAGGTCGTGCGCGCCGTCGAGCGAGACCGTCCCTGGGTGGTGGTCGGTCCCGACGCCCACGTCGTGAGCCTGTTGTCGCGCGTCGCCCCCGGTCGTGCCGGGCTGGTCGGCCGTCTGACTTCCAGGTTCGTGGACTGACCCACGGCGCCACCCGGCGGCCCGGGCCCGCCGAACGGTGTTCTGACGCTCGTCAGACGGTGCTTGCCGTTGAACGCGCTTCAGGTCATCATGGCGACGTCTGACCGGGGGGTCGGGCAGGCGACTTCCGTTGGGG
>CAJANQ010000270.1 GCA_903941145.1 uncultured Actinomycetes bacterium | reverse complement strand
CGGTAGCGCCAGGTCGACCGCGCCGCCAGGAGCGTCTGCGTGGCCGTCGCGCCGCTCGCAACAGCCGGGGTGAGGAGCGCAGCCGCAGCGACGGCGAGGGCGGTGAGGACCGCGCTGCGGCGGTGGAGGGTGCTGCGACGGTGGACGTTGCTCCGGAAGTTCTCGGTGTCGGTGTTCCGGAGGGTCGTGCGTCGCGCCATGACCCCGCATCGGGCTTTTGTGCACGCGAACTTGAGGCGGGCCTGAGGGGAGTGCCAAGAAGCACCCGTCCCGCCGAAAAAACCTTTCCCACGCGCTCAAGTTCGGCGCCCCGGGCGTTCGTTCGGAGGTCCTCCGGCCGGTCGGAGGCCGGCCCGGTCAGCCGTTGAAGTCGTGGAAGTACTTGTCGACGAACCTGGTGTCGGTGCCGCGCACCGACCGCAGCACCGACGGCAGCTCGCGGGCCATGGCGAACATGTGCCAGTCGCCGTAGCGGTCGAACTTCCGGCACGACGCGGTGAGGGGCACCGACCGCAGGGTCGTGAACTTCCGACCGGTGGTGCGCCCGTGCGCAGCGAGGCGACGTGCGAAGTCCACGTCCTCGCCCACCACGAGGTGCTCGTCGAACCCGCCGACGGCGTCGAAGTCGTCACGTCGAGTCCAGAACACGCCCCCGCCGACCCTGGCCGCAGCGACCAGCACCTCCATGACGGCGTAGGTGGCGCTGATGCCGGCCGACCGTCGTTCGGGAACCACCTTCGTGCCGCCGCCGACGAAGCGTCCGGTGTCGAGGTGCTCCACGACCTGCCGCAGCGTGTCGGGGTGCATCGTGCAGTCGGCGTCGACCGTGACGACCACGTCGCCGGTCGCCACGGCGACCCCGGCGTTGCGGACGGCCGCGATGCAGCGGGCGCCGTGCTCGACCACGGTGGCTCCGCCCGCCATGGCCAGTTCCCCGGTGCGGTCGGTGCACCGGTTCGCCACGACGACCACCTCGACCGGGCTGTCCAGGCGGGCCGCAGCGGCCCGGACTGCAGCAAGTCCGGCAGGAAGGTACGCCGCCTCGTTGTGCGCCGGGATCACCACGGGGACGTCCACGACGGCCAGCGTACGACCGGTGTCGTACCCCTGTGGGAAGGTGCAGGTCCGCACAGGGAGCGCACGAGGGAACAGGGAGCAGGTATGTCAGACCGCGTCGAGGACCAGGTGCTGGTCGAGCTGGACGAGGACGAGTGGCTGGACATCACCCAGCGGCTGCGTCCGGCCATCGGTGGGGACGAGCACGACCCGCTCGGCAAGGTCGCCCTGCTCATCGGGGAGGGCCGACGCCGCTGGATGACGTTCGACGAGCGGCACCTCATGGTGCTCGACGCCGGCGAGGCCCAGGGCGACTGCTTCGAGCTCGTCTCGCCCCGCCTGCTCGACGCCTGGCGGGGGGTGTCGGCCGGCTCGGGCTCGGCCGTGCTCTCCCGGCGGTTCGGCCCGGAGAAGGTCCAGCTGGTGCTCTCCGGGCCCGGCGGCAGCGCCGCGGTCGACGTGCCGTACCAGGAGTACCCGGCAGTGCTCGAGATCGCGGACCGCCAACGGTCCAACGAGGTGGCCAGCGTCCAGGTGGACTCCGACTCGCTCCTCGCCGCCGCCAACCTGACCCATCGTCGCCCCCGCGGGATCGACGACGAGGCGCCCAACCCCTACACCTGGCTCGAGTTCGACGGCTCGACCATGGCCGTCGTGCGCTGGTGGGACGGCCTGGGCGAGACCCGGTTCGAGCTCCCCGCCGAGGGCGAGGCCGACTGCAAGGTGCCGGTGGCGCTCGAGGACCTGGGCCCGATGATCGCCTCGTTCGGCGAGGGTCCGGTGGAGGTCGGCATCCCGCGTGACGCTTTCAGCACGCTCCGCATCGAGCAGGGCGACCTGGCCGCGTTCTTCATGCCGCTCGACCCTGAGAAACCCGGCCGTGACCGTGTCATCGACGTCCTGGTCGAGGTGTTCGGCGACGACGTCGTCCACACCGACGAGCACGGCGACTTCCAGCTCGGACTGTTCGGGGTGCCGGTCTACGCCCGGTACACGTCGGGGAGCCCTTCCTTCCTGACGATCTTCGCGAACGTCCTCTACGACGTGGCCGAGACGCCGGAGCTCCTGGCCGAGCTCAACAAGCTGAACGGCAACGCCCGGCCCGCCAAGGTCGTCCTCGCCGACGGCGTCGTCACGGTGTGCGGCTCCCTGGTGGCGGCCACGATCGACGCGCCCGAGGTTGCTGCACTCGTCGGCGAGGTGCGCGACGTGGCCGACGGGCTCGGCCCGACCCTGGCCGCGTACTTCGGCGGGTCGACCGGCCGCAGCGTCGAGGACGAGCGGTGGGAGGGCTACCTGGCGGCCGAGATCGCTGCGGAGGTCGCGCCCGGCCGGTGGGAGGTCCTGCACGGTCCGGACTCGGTCGAGGACCTGCCGATCTTCGACGAGCCGATGTACGTCATTACGGCGTTCAACCCGCACGGCCGGGTCCGGGAGCACTGGCAGAACGAACAGGAGAACGCCCGTCTTGCCGGTCAGCTGCTCGCTGCCGGCGCAGCGCTCGCGAGGGCCGTGGGCGGGGCGATCGGTGGTCACGTCCCCGGCGCGGCCGAGGCCCCGTCGGACACCACCGTCGCCGAGGCCAGCTTCCTGGTCTGGGGCGTCGACGAGGAGGTCGTCGCCCAGGCGGCCCGCGACTTTGGCCAGGAGGCCTACTTCGTCCTCGAGGACGAAGAGGTCTCGGTGGTCGGCGCCTTCAGCGAGCGGACCGAGACCATCCTCCGTCGCGGCTGACGAACAGGGTCAGGTCGTCGGTCCGGCAGGGGAGAGGTCGACCACGTACGGCAGGTGGTCGGCCAGGCGGAACCACTCCGCTCCGGCCGCAGCCCAGTCGGGGTCGACCGGGTTGGGCACGAAGGTCCTCGTGGCCTGCAGCGGCCCGCCGGCCGGTGCCAGCACCATGTCGATCCGGCTGCGCACGCTGGTGTCCCGGCGGACCTCCCACGACGTGCAGAGCGACAGCACCTCGCACTGGAGCGGGTTGTCGTCCTTGGCCCAGCCAGCCGTGTAGCCACAGGAGCCGACCACGTCAGGGTTGGCCAGGAGGTACGGCTGGGCAGCCGTGTCGGTCGACGAGTACTGCGGGCAGGTCGTCGGGCTGGCGGCCCCTGGGTGCAGGGCTGCGAACGTGTCGGCCATCTCGCCCGGCCCCGTCGTGCCGGCCGCGCCGCGGAGCATGCGCCCGTAGTCGGACGAGCCCGGCGTGAAGTTCAGGTCCCCCGCCAGGACCCAGCGTCGGTCGCCGGCCGGGTCGTCGGTCGCGATCCGTTCCCGGACCAGGTCGATCTGGCGGGCCCGTGACAGCGCGGCCGGCCCGGACCCGGCCGTCAGGTGGGTCCCGTAGACACGGTAGGACTGGCCGTCGAAGGTGACGTCGGCCCAGACCAGCACCCGGGACAGTGTCGGGTCCTGGCAGGAGCCGCCGACGTTGGTGCCACCTCCGCCGGTCAACGGCACGGTGCCCTTGACCAGGACGGCGACGCCCTCGGGATTGTTCTTGGTGTCGCACCACCAGAGCTCGTAGGCGGCGAGCTGGTAGTCGGTGGCCGTG
>CAJANQ010000269.1 GCA_903941145.1 uncultured Actinomycetes bacterium | reverse complement strand
GCCGGCAGCACCTCCAGCACCACCCGACACGTCCCGGGCACCGCCAGCACCACCGCCGCCGCCACCTGCGCCAGCATCGTCGACGTTGCAGTCGTTGGCGCCGCCGCCGCCACCGCCTCCACCGGGCCGACCGTTGCCACCGAGGTTGCCGGCGCCGCCGGCCACACCCGGAGCTCCACCGGTGCCAGCGGTGCCGTTCGCTCCCGGTGCCCCGTTCGTGCCGGGCAGACCGTTCACCGCCGGACCGCCGCCGATCGTGCAGATGCCCGGCAGCCCGTCGGTCCCGGCCTGGCCGCCGCCGCCACCGAGACCGGACGAACCGCTCGCACCCGAACCGTTGCCGCCCCCGTTGCCGGCGCGGGCGTTGAGGTTCAGCGAGAACACACCGCAGCTGGTGTCGACAGTGCCGCCGGAGCCGCCGTTGACTCCGCCACCGGCACCGGCACCGCCGCCACCCGCGGTGGAGCTGTTGCAGGCGCCACCGGGCTCGGAGCCGTCACCACCGGCCGAACCGCTCGCTGCCAAGCTCGACGACGCCGCCGTCCCCGCCGCTCCGTTGGCACCGCTCCCGGCGTTGCCACCGACGATCTGCAACGTGTCGAGTACCAGCGCACTCGTCGAGTTCCGAACGAGCACCGTCAGCGACACCTGGCCGGAGGCGGCCGTGGAGGCACCCAGACCCGTCACCCCCAGGAACCCCAGATCGGCGATCGTCGTCGGGACGGTCACACCGTCGGCGATCATCGCCACCGGGCCGCCGACCGACGCGTCGAACGACGCGGCCACGACGGCGACGGTGCTCCCGCTCGCGGCGATGCCCCGCTGGTAGTTCTGGCCGTAGCCGCCGCGCACCTCGAGGCCCGGCGTCACCGTGAACTTGGGGTAGGTGCCGCCAGCGACGAACACGCTGGCCTTGCCCTGGGTCACGGCGCGGAACTGACCCTGGCCGATCGAGGCGCAGGGCTCGGTGATGATGCCGCACGTGCTGGTGTCGCCGCCGGTGGTCGAGTTCACGAACACCGCAGCGCTCTGAACACCGTCGATCCCGTCACAGTTCGAGTCCACCTCGTCGCCCGCCGGGTCCGCCGCAGCCGGGTTGATGGCCGGGTTGAGGTCGTTGCAGTCCGACAGAGTGTTGAACCCGTCGCCGTCGAGATCTTGGGGCGGGGCCGTGGTCGTGGTCGTCGACGTCGTCGTCGGGCCGGTCCCACCATCGCCACCCGCTGGGGGCATGGTGCAGGCGGCAGCAAAGGTGACTACAGCCACCAGTACGGGTGCGAGCAATCGGACACGGCCCATCGTGATCTCCCTCGACGTCGATCCCCTGGCGACGCCCCGCCCGGTTCGATTCACCGGCAGTCTGAACGCCAGCAACGACTCGGTCAACAGCCTGCTGGTGAACTTCCGAACACGCCCCGATCGGTCGGTAGCGTGCGAAGGCCGTGCAGTCGGACCCACCCGGCGACGGGAGTTCGACCTCGGACTGATCGGACTCGCCGAGTTCCTCCCTGCCCTGGTAATCGTCGGCCTGTGCGCCAGATCCAAGTGCCAGCCGAGTTCGGCCATGACGGATGTGTGGCGCTCGCCGGCGCCGCACCATTGACTACCCGTCACTACCGTCCAAGACTGCACCAACTTCTGGGACCAAGGGGGAGCGATGATGACGAAGGGCAGAGCGAGGCCGAAGGCCGCTGCGGTGGGGATCCTGACTGCGCTGGTGCTGGCCGGTGCATGCAGTCCGCACCCGGTGGCGCCGACCACGTCGTCGACCACCACCACGACCACTACGACCACCCCTGCGGTCCCCGGGACCCTCACGGTCTCGTTCGTCCCGCGCACCACGGCCGGCAACGGCACCGTCACCTCCTCGCCGGCGGGCATCAACTGCGCGGCATCGGCGCCCACGGCGCCCGGTTGCACGGCGACCTTCACCGCAGGCACCAACGTCACGCTGACGGCGACCGGAGCCACGGACCTCGTCTCGGTCCGGGGCTGGGGCGGTCGCTGCGCGGGCACGGCCACGACCTGCTCGTTCACGGTTGCGCCAGGTGCTGCGTCCGTCAGCGCCGAGTTCGCCGGTCCCGTGGCGCTCTGCGCGCTCGTAGATCCGACCAGCACCGGGGTCGGATCGGTGACCATCGACCCGCTCGGCGCCACGTCAACCGCCACGTCGTGCTCGGGCCCTGCCGAGCGGCTCGTGCCGGTCGGCACCCGCGTGACACTGACAGCGGTGCCGGCGCCCTCGACGCTCGTCGTCCTCACCGGCTGGACAGGCGTCTGTGCCGGGGTCACGTCGAGCACCTGCACGTTCGACGTGTCCGACCCGGCCCTCGGGGGCGCGACGAACCTCACGGCAGCTGCCCGGTTCGCCGGGCCGTCACGGCTCACCGTCAACGTCGCAACCGGGGCCGGTTTCGGCACCGTGACGGCGAACGGGTCGGACTCGTGCACCTCGGGGCGGACCTGCTCGTTCGACTACCCGGCCGGGACCACGGTGTCGCTGGTGGCGACGCCCGGGGGGCCGGCAGTCACGTTAGGCGGGTGGGGAGGTGCGTGCTCCGGGGCGGCGCTGACCTGCACGCTGACTGCGCCGGAGGCGAGCTCGTTCACGGTGAACGCCGCGTTCTCGTTCGTGCCGTAGCCCAAGCGGGCGCCCGTCGACGCTGCTCGAACAGTCTGCTTCGAGCGGTGCGATGCGCAGGCCGAGGCCAGCGCGACACCTTGGGTCCCTTCGGCCCCAGGAGAATGCGCCGACGGCCGGGGTCCATCACCATGACCAGTGGTCGGCGGCACGGGGATGAGCACGACCGGGCCCGACCGACGCCAGCCCGTTCAGATCATTTCTCCACGCTGCTGGATCCG
>CAJANQ010000268.1 GCA_903941145.1 uncultured Actinomycetes bacterium | reverse complement strand
TCCACGAGTTCCGTGCCACCGGCGACCTGGTGCTGCCGCTCTTCGCCGTGCCCCACCGGGTCCAGCTGCTGCCGCGGCCGACCGTGGCCACGGCCCTCGTGGTGCTGGTCCTGTACTCGGCCGCCATCGGCTGGCTGCTGCACCGTCTGGTGTTCCGGCCGCTCCGCAGGGCCACCCCCCTCGGCAGGGTCGTGGCGTCGGTGGGCCTGTTCCTCTACTTCTGGGCGGTCGTCGGGCTCGACTGGCCGACCACCCCCGACGTGCGTCCGGTGCTGGGCACCGCCAACGTGACCCTGCTCGGCCGGCTGGTCGGCGTGGACCGGCTGGTGCTGGCCGGGCTTGCCGTCGTGCTGGGCGGCGCGCTCTGGCTGCTGGCCCACCGCACCCGGTTCGGCCTGGCCACCACCGCCGCGGCCGAGAACCCGCGGGGCGCCGTCCTGCGCGGTATCGACCCCGACCGGCTCGCTGCGTGGAGCTGGGTCCTTGCGACGGTGCTCGGCGCGCTCGTCATGGTGCTGGGGGTGCGTGTCGTGCCGCTCGACCCGCTCAACAACTCACTCTTGGTGGTGCCGGCGCTGGCAGCCGCGCTGCTGGGCGACTTCCGGTCGTACCCGGTGGTGGTGGGTTCGGCCCTGGTGATCGGCATGGCCCAGTCCGAGCTGCTCAACCTGCGCAGCGACCTGCGGTGGCTGCCGGACGTCGGTCTGCAGCAGGGACTGCCGTTCCTGGTGATCGTGGTGGTCATGATGTTCCGGGGCCAGGGCCTGCCTGGGCGGGGCGAGGGCGCCACCGGGCGGCTGCCCGCGGCGCCTGCACCGCGACGCATTGCCCTCACCACCATGCTCCTGACCGTGGTCGCGGGGGCGCTGCTGCTCGGCGGCAGCTCCGACTGGCGGGCGGCCGTCATCACCTCGACGGTGTTCGCGGTGCTGGCGCTCTCGGTCGTCGTGCTGACCGGGTTCGTCGGACAGATCTCGTTCGCGACCTACGCGTTCGCCGGGTTCGCCGCGTTCGCCCTGGTGAAGGTGTCCGACGCCGGGCTCCCGTTCCCGGTCGGGCCGGTCGTCGCCGTCGCGCTGGCCGGGGCCCTCGGTCTGCTGGTCGGACTCCCTGCCGTGCGCGTACGCGGACTCAGCCTGGCCATCGTGACGCTCGGCGCCGCGGTCGCGATCAGCGAGCTGCTCTTCCGCTGGTCGTGGTTCGCCGGGTCGGCGACCGGCGCGACGGTGGACTCACCGGCCCTGGGCGGGCTCGACCTGGGCATCCGGGCCCGTGGCGACGCCTACCCGCGCGCTGCGTTCGGGCTCCTGTGCGTGGCCGTCCTGCTGGTGTGCGGGCTGGCCGTGGCCAACCTCCGACGAGGACCGACCGGACTGCGCTGGCTGGCCGTCCGCTCCAACGAACGCGCCGCGGCCGCCTGCGGGGTCGACGTCGGTGCCGCCAAGGTCTCGGCGTTCGCGCTCTCGGCCGCGCTGGCCGGCGCGGGTGGCGTGCTGCTGGCGTACCAGCGGCTCACGCTCTCTGCCGACACGTTCGGCGTGTTCAGCTCGCTCTCGCTGCTGGCGCTCGTCTACCTGGCGGGCATCGGCGTGATGTCCGGCAGCCTGGTCGCCGGCGTGCTGGCGCCGGTCGGCATCCTGACGGTGCTCACGGGCCAGGACGTCGGCCAGCCGTCGCCCTACCAGTTCGCCGTCTCCGGACTGCTGCTCGTGGTGGCCGCCGTGGCCTACCCGGACGGCATCTCCGGCGCGGTGCGCTCGGCCTGGAGCTTCGTGGCCCGGCGCAGCACGTCCGGGGCGTCGAGCCGGTCGCACCAGCTGGCCAGCTGATCTGTCGGTCCGGCCCAGTACCAGTCGTCGACCTCGCCGACGTCGGCGTCGGTCACCACGGTGGCCAGCGTCCGGAACAGCTG
>CAJANQ010000267.1 GCA_903941145.1 uncultured Actinomycetes bacterium | reverse complement strand
GCTTGGCCAGCGCGACGTAGCGGTTGCCAGGGCCGCAGATCACGTCGACCGGGGCGACCGACTCCGTGCCGTAGGCCATGGCGGCCACGGCCTGGGCCCCACCCACGGCGTAGACCTCGGTGACGCCGGCGACCGCGGCCGCGGCCAGCGTGACGGCGGCGACCTGGCCCGTGGTGCGGTCCGGCGGGACGCACACGACGACCTCGGGCACGCCGGCGACGAGCGCCGGGACGGCCGTCATCAGGAGCGTCGACGGGTAGGCGGCACGGCCGCCGGGCACGTAGCAGCCGGCGCGGTCGACCGGGACCTGGAACGAGCGCACCTCGACACCGTCGTCGGTGTGGACGGTCTCGGCCCGCAGCTGTGTCTGGTGGTGGGCGTCGATCCGGTCGCGGGCCTGGGCCAGTGCGGCGCGCAGTTCGGCCGGCTGGGCCTCGAGCGCGGCCTGGAGCTCCTCGGCGGGGATGCGCACCGAGTCGAGCCGCACGCCGTCGAACTTCTCGGTCAGGTCGAGCAGTGCGGCATCGCCGCCGTTCCTGACGGCGTCGAGGATCTCGCGCACGGCGGCACGAGGACCCTCCCCCGCCATCTCGGGACGAGGGAGACGGTCGTCGAGGTCGGTCACCCCACGGAGGTCGAGTCGGCGCAGCACGGCGGCCACGGTACCGAGCCGTGGCCCGCCGGAGCGACTGCGTTCCTGCCCGCACGGTGCCCGCGACCGGCAGGACGGCTGTCGGCGCGTGCTGCTAGACCGTCCGCCGTGAGCCTGCACGCCGACCTCGCCTCCCTCCGGTCCACCCTCGAGCAGGCGGTGGACCGCATCGACGACGCCTCGTCGACGGTCAAGGGCACGGCGCTCGACGACCTGCTCGCCGACCTCTACGAGGTGGAGCGCCACCTGCGCGGGGCCAACCGTCGGCTGGCCAAGGTCGTCACGTACCTCGAGGACACCGGCCAGGGCGGCTGATACCGGCGCGCTGTCGGCGGTCCCAAAAACGCAACTGGCGCCCGCCCAGAGGGCGGACGCCAGGCGGGCGGGCCGGGCGGCGGGTGCCCGGGATCCGCCAACCAGGTGGCGGGAACCTGGTTGCCTCGCACGCTATTCGACAACCAGATGGCTGTCGACAGCATCAGCGATACAACCTCAGGGCCCGGTCAGAGCTCGCAGGCCAGGCAGATGTCGGTCATCGTGCACTCCCCGCACCGGGGCTTCTTGGCGCCGCAGACCCGGCGGCCGTGCAGGATCATGCGCAGGCTGAACTTCCCCCGCTCGTCGGCCGGCACCATCGGGTTCAGCTCCAGCTCGACCTTCACCGGGTCGGTCTCGGTGGTGAGGCCGAGCTTGTGCGACAGCCGGAGCACGTGGGTGTCGACGGGCAGGCCGGGCAGGCCCAGTGCCACGCTGCGGACGACGTTGGCGGTCTTGCGGCCCACGCCGGGCAGCGCCACCAAGTCGGCCATGTCGCCGGGGACCTGTCCACCGTGCTGCTCGACCAGGATCGTGGCCATCCCCTGCAGGTTCTTGGCCTTGGACCGGTAGAAGCCGGTGGGTCGCACGACCTCCTCGAGCTCCTCGGGGTCGGCCCCCATGAGGTCCTCGGGCGTCGGCCAGCGGCGGAACACCTCGGGGGTGACCTCGTTGACCTTCACGTCGGTGCACTGCGCCGAGAGGATCGTGGCGGTCAGGAGCTCGAACGGGCTGGAGTGGACCAGCTCGCACTCGGCACCGGGGTACAGCTCGGCCAGACGCTCGGCCACGACCTTGGCCCGGCCCTTGGGCGTTCGGGGCCGGGAGCGGCGGGGTGCGGGGCCGGTGGCTGCCATGGCGGGCACGGTAGCCTTCGGCGGCTGTGGCCCCGACCGACGCGACCCCGCCCGCCCAGGGCACCTCCGAGCTCCCGGACGGCCTCTCCGCCGACCTGGCCGACCGGGCGCGCGTCCGCGCCGACGGCCTGCTCTGGGTCTCCCCCGACCTGGCCGACGACGAGGCCCGGCTGCGCGACGCCGGCTGCCAACCCGTCCGCCAGGTCCTCCAGCTGTGGTGCGACCTCCCGCTCGACCCGTCGGCGGGCGCCCCGG
>CAJANQ010000266.1 GCA_903941145.1 uncultured Actinomycetes bacterium | reverse complement strand
GCCTGGGCGCTCGACCCGGACGCCTTCATCGCGCTGCGGCGTGACGACGAGCTGGTCGGCGGCGGGACCGTGCTCTCCTACGACGGCGCCATGGGGTTCATGGGCCTGTTCATTGTGCGGCCCGACCACCGGGGTCAGGGCTTGGGCACCGTGCTCTGGCAGCACCGCGTGGAGCTCCTCACGGCCCGGCTCCAACCCGGTGCCACGATCGGCATGGACGGGGTGTTCGACATGGTCCCCTTCTACGAACACGGTGGGTTCCAGCTCGCCTACCGCGACCTTCGGTTCGAAGGATCGGCCCCAGGGTCGCCCGGGCCGGACGTCGTGGACGCGACCACTGTGCCGTTCGAGCAGGTGGCCGCGTTCGACGCCGCCCACCTGGGCGTCGACCGGTCCGCGTTCCTCAGCGCCTGGAACCAGCGCCCTGGGGTGAGGTCA
Organism: uncultured Actinomycetes bacterium; assembly: GCA_903941145.1. GTDB lineage: Bacteria > Actinomycetota > Acidimicrobiia > Acidimicrobiales > Microtrichaceae > CAJANQ01. The sequence goes on along the minus strand of CAJANQ010000266.1, from coordinate 1,210 downwards.
TTTGCCGTGGTCGGCGGCAGCGATCTCGCGGGCTACGCCGTGCTCCGGCCGTGTGCCGTCGGGTTCAAGACCGGACCGTTCCTGGCCCGGTCCCCCGAGGTCGCCGAGCAGCTGCTGGGCGCGGTGCTGGAGGCTGCCGCTGGGGCTCAGCTGCAGGTCGACGTACCAGAACCGAACTCGAGCGGTGTCCGGATGCTGCAGTCGCTCGGGTTCACCGAGTCCTTCGGCTGCGCCCGGATGTACCGGGGCGCCGAGCCGAAGGTGCCGGTCGACCAGGTCTATGGGGTGACCTCGTTCGAGTTCGGCTGAGGACAGCGCCGCCGCGGCCTACGTGTCGGTGCCACCCTTCGCCATGTTGGCGAACTGGGTGCAGTAGTCCAGGAACACCAGCCGGCACAGGCCGGTCGGGCCGGCGCGGTGCTTGGCGATGATGATCTCAGCCTGGTCCTTGTCGGGCGTGTCCGGGTGGTACACCTCGTCGCGGTACAGGAACATCACGACGTCGGCGTCCTGCTCGATCGAGTTGTGGACGACGATCCCGTTGGCCACGAAGTTGTGGGTACCGGTCACCGTGGCGTCGAACGTGGCCCGCTCGCCCTGGTCGACGACCTCCACGACCTCGTCCCAGAAGACGTCGGACTCGGCGAGCTTCAGGAGTTCCTTGGAGTCGATGGCGTCCGCGATGCGGGCCAGCCGCTGGCGGGACGTGGCGCGCGGCCGGGTCTCGGTACCGAGCAGGTAGCCGCCGCAGTACTGCTCCCCCAGCTCTGCCGCGAGCTGGCGCTGGGTCATGCCGACCCGGGCGAGCTCGTCGACCACCAGGTGGCGGGCCTCGGCGGGCACGGTGTCCACGTTGGGGTTGCCGGTGCAGTCGGACAGGACCTCGATGGCCTGCTCGACGCTGTGGCCACGGTCGCCGGCGACACCCACCTGGGTGAGGAACGTGCGCTGCTGCTCGACGCCATGGAGCCAGAGCCGCCAGCGACGGCCGTGACCGACCTCGGTGATCCGGGCCAGCAGGCCGAAGCGCAGGAGCAGGAGCTGGAGGTCGTCGAGCAGACGGCGCTGCGTCGAGGTGGCGGTGATCCGGACGAGCGGCTTGCCGCGCAGTTCTGCGACCCCGACCGAGCCCACCATTCCGAACAGCTCCGAGAGCACCTGGGCCAGGCGGTCCGCGGGAAGACCGTGCGCTTCGTCGGGCACGCGGCCG
>CAJANQ010000265.1 GCA_903941145.1 uncultured Actinomycetes bacterium | reverse complement strand
CTCATGCACGGTGAGCCCTCGTGGTCCTACCTGTACCGGCACATGATCCCGGTCCTGAACGGTGCGGGCCTCCGCACGGTCGCGCCCGACCTGGTGGGCTTCGGCAGGTCCGACAAGCCCGCCAGCCGCGAGGACCACACCTACGAGCGGCACGTCGCATGGATGTCCTCGTGGCTCGTCGCCAACGACCTTCGCGGTCTCACCATCGTCTGCCAGGACTGGGGCGGCCTCATCGGTCTGCGCCTGCTGGCAGCGCACCCGGACCGGTTCCGCCGTCTGGTCGTGGCCAACACCGGACTGCCCACCGGCGACCGGCCGCCGGTCGAGGCGTTCCTCAAGTGGCAGAAGTTCAGCCAGTCCACGCCCGACTTCGACTGCGGCGTCATCGTCGCCATGAGCGTCACCAGCCAGCTCTCCCCCGAGGTCATCGCGGCCTACAACGCCCCGTTCCCCGACGACTCGTACAAGGCGGGGCCGCGCACCATGCCGACCCTCGTGCCGACCTCGCCCGACGACCCCTCGGCCCAGCCCAACCGGGACGCGTGGACGGTGCTCGAGGCGTGGGACCGCCCGACCGTCATCGCCTTCTCCGACTCGGACCCCGTGACCAAGGGTGGTGACGGCATCTTCAACAAGATCGCCGGCAGCGTCGGCCAGCCCCACGCCACCATCGTGGGCGGCGGCCACTTCCTGCAGGAGGACCAGGGTCCGCAGCTCGCCCAGGTGGTCATGGACCTCGTCGGGCGCACCCCGGACGCCTAGGCCGCCACGGCCACGCCTTCGGCGACGGCCACGTTGCGGGCCACCTCGACGAAGCTGTCGGGGGTGACCGACACCGAGTCGACCCCCATGTCGACCAGCAGCCGGGCGTACGACGCGTCGTTCGACGGTGCCTGGCCGCAGAAGCCCACCGGCCGCCCGGCCGCGTGGGCCCGGCGCACCAGGTCGGCGATCAGCGTCAGCACCGCCGGGTCGTCGGCGCCGTAGCGGGCCGACAGCTCGGCCGACTCCCGGTCGACCCCCAGCGTGAGCTGCGTCAGGTCGTTGGACCCTACGGAGAACCCGTCGAACCGCTCGGCGAACTCCTCGGCCCTCACGACGTTGGACGGGATCTCGGCCATGACCCACACCTCCAGGCCGTCGCTCCCCCGCGCCAGGCCCTCGTCGGCCATCACCGCCAGGACCCCGTCACCCTCGGCCGGCGTCCGGCAGAACGGCACCATCACCGCCAGGTTGGTCGCGCCCAGCTCGCTACGGGCCCGTCGCACCGCCGCGCACTCCAGGGCGAACCCGTCCCGGTAGCCGGGGTCGGCGTACCGGCTGGCCCCTCGCCAGCCCAGCATGGGGTTCGACTCGACCGGCTCGAAGTCGGCGCCGCCCAGCAGCCGCGCGTACTCGTCGGTCTTGAAGTCCGACAGCCGTACGATGCACCGGCCCGGCGCCGCCACGGCCGCCAGCGTCGCCAGCCCGGCGGCCAGCCGCTCCACGAACCAGCGGGGCCCCTCGGCCTCGGCGCCCACGTGCTCCGCCACGGCCCGGCGCACGGCGGCGTCACGAATTCGCTCCGGGTGGGCCAGCGCCATCGGGTGCACCCAGAGCTGCTCGGCCACCAGGAACTCCATGCGGGCCAGACCGATGCCTGCGGCCGGGAGCGTCCACCAGCGCATCGCCGCAGACGGGTCGGCCAGGTTGAGCATAGATCGGAAGAGCGTCGTGTAGGGAAAGAGTGTAGGATAGGGTGT
>CAJANQ010000264.1 GCA_903941145.1 uncultured Actinomycetes bacterium | reverse complement strand
TCCAACGGGTGGCTCCACTACGGGGTCCATACCGTCCTGGTGTTCTCTTCGTTCCTGGTGTGGATCCCGATCTGCGGCTCGCTCCGGGACCTGCAGGTCACCCCACCGGTGAAGATGCTGATGCTCTTCCTGCTGTCGATCATCCCGACCATCCCGTCGGCCTTCCTGACGACCGCGGAGGCGATCCTCTACCAGGGCTACAACCGTGAGCCCCGACTCTGGGGCCTGAGCGTCGTCTACGACCAGCAGCTCTCCGGCATCGTGATGAAGATCATCGCGGGCTTCTACCTCTGGGGGATCATCGCCGTGATCTTCTTCCAGTGGTCGCTGCGTGACCGGAACCACCGGGGTCGCTACCGGGGCAAGCTCGTCGAGCAGCCGGTCGACGTCCAGCAGCTCGCTGATCCTCAGCCGGTCGACTGACTGCTACTCCCAGCGGAACAGCGACGCCGCGGCCACCGGGGCGGCGACCGCCCACACGGTGAGTGACACCCACGCCCAGCCGGCGACCGAGCGGCCCTCGATGAGTGAGCCGGTGATGACCTCCGTCAGAGGTGCCGCTGGCAGCAGCTTGGCGACTGCGGCCACCGGTCCAGGGAGTTCGTCGAGCGGGACCACCATGCCGCCGGTCAGCAGCAGGACCAGGTAGAGCCCGTTGGCGGCAGCGAGCGTGGTGAGGCCGGGCAGCGTGCCCGCCATGAGGAGCCCGAGCCCACCGAACGCCGCAGTGCCGAGCAGGCCGCCCAGGACCGCCGTGGCCCAACCGCCTGCAGGTGACCAGCCGAGCAGGAGCGCCACGCCGATCAGGACCAGCCACTGGACGACCTCGATGGTCAGGATCGTCAGGATCTTGGCCGCCGTCCATCGCGGCCGGCCCAGCGGGGAGGCGCCGAGCCGCTTGAGGACCCCGTAGGACCGCTCGAACCCGGTACCGATGCCGAGCGACACCATCGACGCCGACATCACGGCGAGTGCCAGCACGCCGGGCGCCAGGAAGTCAACCGGCTCCTCGGTGCCGGTGGGCAGCACGTCGACGGTCGAGAAGAACACCAGGATCAGCAGCGGGATGCCCAGGCTGACGAGCAGCTGTTCGCCCTGCCGGCTGCTCATCGTCAGCTCGGTCCGGTACTGCGACAACAAGGCGCGCATCAGCGGGACCTCCGTCCGCGCCGTCGCCCTGTGGGCTGCTCCGGCGCCGCCGTGTTGGCGGTCAGCCGCCGGAACACGTCGTCGAGGCGCTGGCGGCCGGCTCGCAGGTCGCCCAGCGGCAGGTCCCGCTCGGCCAGCCACGCCGTGAGCGCCGCCACGTTGGTCGGGGTCGGTGTCACCTCGGCCCGGTACTCGCCGGGGGATACAACGCCGACCCTGCCGCCCAGTGCGCTCGAGAGCGAGGCAGTGTCCAGGCCGGCGGGTGCGGCGAACAGGATCTCGTCGCCCTCGCCCGAGGACAGCAGCTCGGCGGTGGTGCCGTCGGCCACGACCTTGCCATGGTCGACGATCACGACCCGGTCGGCCATCCGTTGGCCCTCGTCGAGGTCGTGGGTGGTGAGCACCACGGCCACGCCGTCGCCGGTGAGCTGGGCCACGACCTCACGGACCAGCTCTCGGCCCTCCTGGTCGATACCGGACGTCGGCTCGTCCAGGAACACCACGCGGGGTCGGCCGACCAGGGCGAGCGCGAGCGACAGCCGCTGCTGCTCGCCGCCCGAGAGCCGGCGGGCGGTCGTGCGGGACCGGTGCGAGAGCCCGACCCGTTCGAGCAGCTCGTCGGGGTCGGCCGCGTCCTCGAAGAACCCGGAGTACTGGGTGAGCAGCTCCTTGGGCCGGATCCCGAGCGGGATGCCGCCTTCCTGGAGCATCAGGCCGACCGAGCGTACGAGTGCCGCGTGGTCCTTGGTGGGGTCGAGACCGAGCACCCGCGCCTGGCCGCCCGAGCGGGGCCGGTACCCCTCGAGGTGCTCCAGGATCGAGGTCTTGCCGGCGCCGTTGGGACCCAGCAGCGCAGTCACCTGGCCCGACGCTGCGGCAAAGCTCACGCCGTCGACAGCGGTGGTCTGGCCGTAGCGGACCGTCAGGTCCACGACCTCGACGGCGGGGGTCTCGCTCACGCCGTCGAACCTATCTGCGCTGCGGGTGCCCGTCCCACTACCGTCGGGGCGTGCTGGACGTCCGACTGATCCGTTCTGAGCCCGACACCGTCCGTGCCGGCCTTGCCCGCCGGGGCGACGACCCTGCCGCCGTCGACGAGCTGCTGCACCTCGACGAGCAGGTGCGGGTCCTGACCGCCCGCCGCGACTCGGTGCGCGCCGAGGTCCGCTCGATCTCCAACCAGGTCGGCACCCTCTTCCGCGAGCAGCGGCAGGAGGAGGCCACCGCGCTGCAGGAGGAGAGCCGGGCGCTCGGTGCCGAGGAGCGGGACCTCGACGCCCAGGTCGAGTCCAACGCCACCGCGCTGCGCGAGCGGCTGCTCCGTGTCCCCAACCTGCCGTCGCCCGACGCCCCCGACGGACTCACCGAGGACGACAACGTCGTCGTGCGTCACGAGAACTTCGACCCGGACTCCTACGCCGAGCACCAGCGGGTGCCGCACTGGGAGATCGGCGAGCAGCTCGGGATCCTGGACGTCGAGCGGGCCGTGAAGCTCTCGGGCTCGATGTTCGTGATGTACCGGGGCCTGGGCGCGGCGCTGGTCCGGGCGCTCTGCCAGCTGGCGCTCGACCGCAACGCCGACCTGTACGAGGAGGTGCGCCCGCCCACCCTGGTGAAGACCGAGACGATGGTCTCGACCGGCCACCTGCCCAAGTTCGCCGACGAGGCGTACCACGCCGAGCGCGACGACCTGTGGGCCATCCCTACCGCCGAGGTGCCGCTCACCTCGCTCGGCCGGGACGAGATCTTCGCCGCCGACGAGCTGCCTAGGCGGTTCATGGCCCACACCAGCTGCTTCCGCCGTGAGGCTGGGTCGGCCGGCAAGGACACCCGCGGCCTGCTGCGCGTCCACGAGTTCGACAAGGTCGAGATCCTTGCCTACGCCGCGCCGGAGCAGGCCCCCGACCTGCACGCCGAGATCCTGGCGAGGGCCGAGGGGATCATCGCGGAGCTGGGCCTGGCCTACCGGGTGCTCGACCTGTGCGCCGGTGACCTGGGGGCGTCGTCGGCCCGCACGTTCGACATCGAGGTGTTCGCCCCCGGTGTGGACCGCTTCCTGGAGTGCAGCTCGGTGTCGTGGTTCTCCGACTACCAGGCCCGCCGCGCCAACCTGCGGTACCGGCCGGCCGACGGCAAGGGCACCGCGGTGCTCAACACGCTCAACGGCTCGGCCCTCGCCGTGCCCCGGGTCTGGGCCGCGCTGGTCGAGACCTACCGCCGCCCCGACGGCAAGGTCGACGTGCCGGAGCTCCTCCAGCCGTACCTCCGCGGCAACACGGTCATCGGGTAGGCGTCGCATGGTCGACCTCCACCGTCGCGAGCAGTACGCCAAGGCGCAGCTGCTGGAGTCCGACGTGGCGGCCGACCCGCTCGTGCAGCTGCAGCGCTGGCTCGACGACGCCGAGGCCGCACAGGTGGCTGAGCCCAACGCGATGGTGGTGGTGACGGTCGACGCGTCCGGCCGGCCACGGCCCCGCAACGTGCTGCTCCGCGGACTCGACGACGACGGTCGCCTCTCGTTCTTCACCAACCGGCAGAGCCGCAAGGGCCAGGACCTGGCCCAGGACGAGCGGGTGGCTGTGCTGTTCTCGTGGCTCGACCTGGAGCGGCAGGTCCGTATCCAGGGGACGGCGGTGCCGCTCAGCGACGCAGACTCCGACGCGTACTTCGCGACCCGGCCCCGCGAGAGCCAGGTCGGGGCGTGGGCCAGCGAGCAGAGCGCTGTCGTGCCCGACCGCGCTGCGGTCGACGACGCCGTGGCGGCTGCGGCGGAGCGGTTCGCCCAGGGCGACGTGCCCCGGCCACCCTTCTGGGGCGGCTATGCGGTCACTCCCGACGAGGTCGAGTTCTGGCAGGGCCGGCCGAGCCGTCTGCACGACCGTCTGCAGTACCGGCGCGAGGGCGGCGGCTGGGTGCTCGAGCGTCTGTCGCCCTGAGCCCTTGCCCGACTAGGTCGGCAGCGAGGTGCGGACGCCGTCGGCGCCCACGAACTGTGCGTCGGTGACCGCGATCAGGTCTTCGTGGTCCTGCACGTGGACCTGGACCCCGCAGTAGGCGGCGACGTCCATGGTCCGCCACGCCTCGAGGGCGTCCAGGTCGACCCACATCTCGGCAGTCACGGCCTGCGCGGCGCGCTGGGTGATGCCCAACGGGGTGCCGGACCGCTCGTGGGACACCCGCTTCATCAGGTGCCGGAGGCGGTCCTTCTCGTTGTCGTCGAGCGCATCGGGCAGCGGCTCGCCGGCTCCCTCGGAGTGGAGGATCGACATCAGGGCGCCGCAGGTCGCCGTCGGGTGGTCCTGGTGGCGCCGGAGGCTCTCGCCCGGCGTGCCGTCAGGGCCGAACCCGATGTGCGTCATGCCGAGGACGACCACATGGCCGCGGCCCTCGTGCATCGGCACGTGGGACAGCGCGGCGTTCCAGCCGGTGCGCCCGAGCGAGGGCACCCCGCCCAGCGCACCCAGGTTGAACGCCAGGTCGAGCCGTTCGGTGACCGCCCGCATGAGTGGGACGGTGAGCTCGTCGCGGCAGGTCGAGACCATGGCGAAGGTGTGCTCCAGCGTGAACCCCCGCGTGGCGAGCTCTGCGGACACGTTGTCGAGGAACTCCGGGATGGGCACCGCCCCCGGGAACGCCGCCAGCGCAGCGTCCAGCGAGGCGTTCACAACAGATGACCTGTAAGTCGTGATTTCACGTACCGGAATCTAGCGCCTTGTCCTTCGGTTCCGCACCCTCGGACTGCTCGGGCGTCGGACCTCGGCCGCTGCGGGCCACGAACGAGATGCCGACCGCGGCGGCGACGATCACAGTGCCCGCCAGCGCCAGGCGTCCTGCGCCCATGCGCTCGGTCCACCGCTGCACGGCGCTCTGCACGTCGCGGCTCCAGTTCACGACCCCGCTCGACCGGCCCGACCCCAACTCTCCGATCTCGACCCACGCGTAGTAGGCGACGAACGCACCTGCCACGACCATGAGCACGCCCGAGATCCGGTTCACGTACGGCATGGCCCGCCGGAACGTGTGGACGATCCCCTGGCGGGCCATCGCGACGCCGAGCGTGAGCACCGCGAGTGTGACGCCCATCCCGAGTGCGTAGGCCACGAACGTCGCCAGGCTGGTGAGTGCGTGCTCGCCGGCAAGGGTGGTCGACACGACCGAGATGAACACGCCGATCGTGCAGCTCAACGACGCCACGGCGTACGACACGCCATAGAGGAACATCGACGTGAGCTCCCGGCCCTCTCCTGACAGGTTGACCTTGGGCAGCTTCACCATCGGCTCGAACCCGCGCAGCATGGCAATGCCGACGGCAACCAGCCCGAGGCCGATCACGAACGTGGCGTACGGGAGCCGCCGGCCGACGACCTCGGCCACCGACGACCACAGGAGCCCCATGACGCCGAACACCGCGACGAACCCGAGCGTGACGGCAGCCGAGACGGCGAGCGCCCGCCGGACGGGGTTGCGCCGTGCGGCCTGTGCCGTGGGGTCGGACTCGGCGCCGTTCTCCAGGCCGAGGAAGTAGGTCAGGTACGCAGGGAGCAGGGCGAACCCGCACGGGTTCACGGTGGCCACCATCCCGGCGGTGAACGCGAGGGCCAGTCGACCGTTCACGCCGGCCCGATCACGTCGCTGGCAGCAGGCCCTGCTGCTGCAGCTTCTGGGTCAGCTCCGCCGCGGTGAGCGAGCCGGAGTGGACGTCGCGCACGACCCCCTTGGCGTCGAGCACCACGGTCCTGGGCAGCGACGTGCCGCCGAACACCCGGAAGATCTCGGCCTGGGGGTCGGCAGCGTTGCGGTACTGCACGCCGGTGCGTTCGACCATCTTTCGGGCCGCGGCCTCTGGGTCGGCGACGGCGACGCCGACCACCCGCACGACCCCGGCCGGGTTGGTGCCGTCCGGCCCGGGAAGGTGCGCGGCCGAGAACTCCTCGAACGCCGGCATCTCGGTCAGGCACGGCGCGCACGTGGAGGCCCAGAAGTTGAGCACCACCGGGGTGCCCTTGAGTTCGAACAGCTGCTGGGTCCCACCGTCCAGGTACGCCAGACGCACGTCCGGTGCCTGGGACCCGACCGTGGCCGCCTGGGCGTTGGGCGCGACGAGCGGTCCAGCCGCCTGCTCGTCGAGCGCGTCCTGGATGTCGACCGCCTCCGTGGAGGAGCCGCCTCCGAGCCCGACCCGCAGCACCAGGCCGGCCGCAAGGAGCGCGACCAGCGTGATGAGCAGCAGACCAACCGGCCCGACGGGCAGCCCTCGTCGCCGGACCGGAGTGGCCGGTTCCGGCTCGGTAGGTGCGGTGGTGTCGTCGGTGGGTGCCATCAGTTCGGTTCCGGTGCTCGGTGGGGGCCACCGGGGTGACCCCCACCGTACCGATCCAGCTCTGCAGTGGTCAGGTCGCTGTTGCGTTGCTGACCACCGGTGCGAGCTGCGTGCTGCCCGCCCGGCCGACGGACCGGTGCCCGGTCAGTTGGCGCTGGCCCGGACCAGGTACTGGAACGACTCCGGCACCTCGATCTCGGGCAGGACGTCCTCGGGGCGGGGCACCCGCGGCGGACGCCCCTTGCGGCGCTTGCTCAGGACGATCCGGCCCTCCTCGAAGAGCTGGCCGCCCCAGATCCCGTAGCGCTCGCCGCGGGCGACGGCCTCGCTGAGGCAGTCGGTCTGGACCGGACAGCCCTGGCAGAGCCGTTTGGCCTCGATGATGTCGTCCAGCTCGTCCGAGAAGAAGAGCCCCGGGCCCAGGTCGCGGCACGCCCCCAGGGCGGCGACGGCCTCGGCGGTGGTGCCGACCACGGCGGCGCCGGCCAGGCCCGGAAGGTCCAGGCCGGACTGGTTGCCGCTGTCGAATGCGGTGGGGTCGAGGTCGATGCTCATGTGGGGCTCTCTTTCTGGAGATCTGGGTGCGCTGGGCGGTCGGTAGGTCTGAGTGGGGCGGGGCGAGATGGGGCGGATGGGGGGGCTGGGCGGAAAAGCAAGAAAGCCGCCGGGCGGGGGCCCGACGGCTTGGTGACTCGTACTGCTGCGGCTGTTGCCTATGGCAGTCGGTCTCCCCGTCGGGCGGTGGCGTGCATGGCCTTCTTGGCGGCCATGGCCTTGCGGTGCCACTTCACGGACGTTGCGTTGGCCGGAATGGCGGTGGCAAAGCCTGCGAAGTCGGCGGCGTACTCGTTGGAGCACGGGTACGAGCACACCGGCACGGCCACGCGCCGCGTTACGGCCGTGGTGGCCATGACGGTGGTGCGGGTGAGGGTGGTGGTGCTCATGTCAGTCAGTGCTCGTGGTCCGGGCGGGGCCCGGTTCCCAACGAGGACACCATGCGATGGCGATCCCCGTCAAGCCATTTAATTGGCCGCTACGTGCTGCCCGTTCTAACGACCTCAGCCGCCAGAAGATTCCCCGGCGCCAGCTGCTGCGGTGCCGGAGGGGCGGAACACCCGCTCGCGCCAGTACTTGAGCTCGTCGACGGACTCCTTGATGTCGTCCATCGCCCGGTGGGCACTCGAGCCCTTGCCCAAGTCGGAGTAGTCCTTGGGGTACCAGCGCCGACCGAGCTCCTTGATGGTGGAGACGTCGATCGACCGGTAGTGGAGGTACTCCTCGATCTCGGGCAGGTAGGCCGCCAGGAAGCGCCGGTCCATGCCGATCGAGTTGCCGCAGAGCGGCACCTGCCGGGCGTTCGGCACGTGCTCCTTGATGAATGCGAGCGTCGCGGCGCCGGCCTCCTCGAGCGTGATGGTGGAGCTCCGGATCTGGTCCAGCAGCCCGCTCTTGGTGTGCATGTCCACCACGACCGAGTTCATGCCGGCCAGCTGGTCCTCGGTCGCGTGGACGACCAGGTCCGGGCCCTCGGCAACGATGTTCAGCTCGTCGTCGGTCACCAGCGTCGCGATCTCCACGATCACGTCGGACGTGTGGTCGAGGCCGGTCATTTCCAGGTCCATCCAGACGAGCATCGGGCGAGCGTACCGTCAGGCGCCCGTCCTGCCGGTCGCTAGCCTCTCGACGTGCTCGAAGTACCTGTTGTCCGACTTGACGCCGACCTGCCGCTCCCGGCCTACGCAAAGCCCGGGGACGCGGGGGTCGACCTGATCGCGGCCGAGGACCTGGTCCTCCTGCCAGGCGGCGGCCGTGCCCTGGTGCCCACCGGGATCGCGGTGGCCATCCCGCGCGGCTACGCCGGGTTCATCCAGCCCCGCAGCGGTCTGGCCCTCAAGCACGGCGTGACCTGCCTGAACACCCCCGGGCTGATCGACGCCGACTACCGCGGCGAGCTGAAGGTCCTGCTGGTGAACACCGACCCGGCCGAGGCCTTCGAGGTCACGCGTGGGGAGCGCATCGCCCAGCTGGTGATCCAGGCCGTCGAGCACGTCGCGTTCGTCGAGGTCACCGAGCTCGACGAGACCGAGCGTGGCGAGGGCGGCTTCGGCCACACCGGCCGCTAGGCCGCGTCGACCCGGTCAGGCGGGTCGCAGGGTCGGTCCGTCGGGGACCAGCTCGACCCGACGGGGGCCGGTGCGCTCGTCGACCCACACCACCAGACGAAACTCCTCGGTGGCGGGCTCCCACTCGAGCGCGGAGAACGCGCCGCGCAGGACCCCGCAGCCGGAGTTGGCGTAGCGGACCTTCTCACCGTGCTGGTTCAGCGGCCACAGCATCGGGAAGTGGGTGTGGCCGAACGCGAGCCACGGCCACTCGACCTCGGGGCGGTGGTCGGCCATGCGGCTGAAGAGCCGCTCCTCGTCGAGCGAGTCGCCGCGGCGGTTGCCGCCGAACCGGCTGTCCAGGCTGATGAGCCGGTTCCGGGCGCCGCGGCGCAGGAGCTGCTCGACGGTCTCCTCGTCGGGCAGCCCGTCGACGTCGGGGAGCCCGGGCAGGTCGTCGAGGCCGGTGGCCAGCCAGGTGACAGCCCTGCCGAGGCGTGCGTAGCCCGGGCCGTTCCACGAGTCGGTCAGGTGGCCGTGGGCCACGAACGCGGCGATGCCGTCGATCCCGTGCTCGTCCCCGCAACCGGGGGCGGTGAGCATGAGCATGTCGGCCATCTCGGTGCCGGGCAGGTGCGACGCCAGGTGCTCGACGATGACCGGGTCCGAGTAGACGTCGTCGTGGTTGCCCATGGTGCGGTGGTAGCGGCCGTCGGCGCAGAACCCGTCCCGCAGGACCCCGTAGACCGCAGCGTTGTTGTCGACGATCCGGTCCAGGTGCTCACGCACCACGTCGCGCCGGGCGCTGACGCCGAGCGGACCGGCGACGGTCCCGGCCAGGCCGGCCGCGTCGTACACGGCACCCCAGGTGGATCCGCCGACCATCCAGTAGTCCTCGACGTCACCGTTCTCGACCAGGTCCCAGCCGTCGGCCGCGTAGGTCTCGAGCACCGACGCGTACAGGCGCTTGGTCTGCTGGCGGTCCGGCCAGTCGAGCTTGCCGGGGATGCAGCGGTGCAGGTCCGAGGTGATGACGTAGCGCCGGTCGGCCGGGATGCGCAGGTTGCGCGGCGACGGCAGGAGGGGCGGCCGGCCCTCGGCCACGGCCCGCAGGTGGGCGGGGAAGTCGGCAATGCGGTTCTTGCAGGACGCCGTCGCCATACGGGCGCTGACCGCCAGCACCGGCAGCGTCACGGGGACCGTCGCCATGGTGGCCGCGGCCTTGACCAGCGCCCAGCCCGACGCAGCCGGCCCGGGGCCGTCTGTCCCTGCGGAGATTCCGGACGGTCCGGCGGCCGGCAGGCTGCGCACGTGGTCCAGCTCGTCGGCCCACTGGCCCAGGCGGCTGAGTGCCGAGCCCCACGTACGGTCCGTCACCGTGCCCACCGCCGCGTCGGCCAGCTCCGCAGCGCGCGCCGCGGCGCGCTCTGTCGGCCGTTCGGCGTCACTCATCGGGGCCCTCGCACCGCACAAGGATGGCACGGGGGCCCGGAACCGCCACCTTCGCGTCCGGGCCCGTCGGCCGCCCGGCCGGGCCGTAGCATCGCTCCATGACGACGAACGAACGAGCCCCCGAGGGCGACCGCACGCTGGCTGCGAACGAGGACCGGCTGACCATGCCGCTGGTCGAGGCCATGGAGACCCAGCGGGCCGTGCGCAAGGTGCTGCCCGACCCGGTGGATGACGACCTGGTCCTGCGCTGCATCGAGCTGGCGCTCAAGGCCCCCACCGGGTCGAACGGGCAGAACTGGGAGTTCGTCGTGGTGACCGACCGGGCCAAGAAGGCGGCGCTGGCCAAGCGCTACCGGCAGGCCTGGCGCATCTACGGCGGGATCGGCCGGCGCATCTCCAAGGGCGACGGGTCGATGAACAAGATCCTGGACGCCGTGCAGTGGCAGGTCGACCACTTCGAGGAGATCCCGGTGCTGGTCGTGCCGTGCCTCAAGGGCTCCCGTGCGCCGTTCGTGCCGGTGCCCCCGATGGCGCACAGCAGCTACTACGGCTCGATCTACCCGAGCGTGCAGAACCTCCTGCTCGCCGCCCGGTCGTTCGGCCTGGGCGCGTCGCTCATCACGCTGCCGCTGTGGTCGACCATCTCGGCCCGCAAGATCCTGGGGCTGCCGGTCTCGGTGCAGCCGGCCTGCATCGTGCCGCTGGGCTGGCCCCGCGGCCGCTACGGGCCCACCACCCGCCGTCCCGTCGGCGACGTCGTCCACCGCGACACCTGGGGCTCCCAGCCGTGGAAGTGACGGTCTGAGGTGCGGCTGCTGGTCGTCACCGACGCCGGGGCCCGTGGCGGCGCGGAGTCCGTCCTGGGCACGTTCCTGGAGGGGTTCCGCGACGACATCGACGTCACCGTGCTCGGCTGCACGCCCGACGTGGTCGAGTGGCTCGCGTCGCGCCGGCCCGGCACGCAGAGCGTCGTGCTGCCCGAGGTCAGCGACCGCTCCGACGTGCGCGGGATGCTCCGCCATCGCAGCGCGATCGTGGCGGCCAGGCCGGACGTCGTGTTCTTCAACCTGTCGACCATGTCGTCGTGCCAGTGGGTCATGGCCGCGGCGCTGACCATCCCCGGCCTGCCCCTGGTGGCCATGGAGAACTCGCCGGTCGGGACCTGGTCGGCGCTGTCGGCCCGGCTGAAGCGATGGACGTCGCGCAAGCTGGCGGCGCACGTCACGGTGGGCCGTCAGGCAGCCACGATCATCGAGGGCCTGGGCGGCCTGCCCGAAGGGTCGCTCTCGGTGATCTACACCGGGGTGGCGACCGTCGAGCTGGACTCGCCGCCCCGGACCACCGACGACTTCACCGTCGGCATGCTCAGCCGGCACGACCCGGTGAAGGGGATCGACCTGGCCATCCGCGTGGTCGCCGCGCTCGGCGACGGCTACCGGCTGGTGGTGGTGGGCGACGGCGCGGAACGCCCGAACCTGGAGGCGCTCGTGGCTGAGCTCGGCGTGGCCGACCGGGTCGAGCTGCGCGGCTGGGACGAACGGGCCCGCCATGTGCTCGGCACCTTTGACGTCTACCTGCTGCCCTCGCGGCTCGAGGGGTTCCCGATCACGGTCATGGAGGCCATGCAGGCCGGCGTGCCGGTCGTGGCCACCGAGGTCGGGTCGATCCGCGAGGCGGTCGAGGACGGCGAGACCGGGTTCGTGGTCCCGGTCGGCGACGTCGACGCCATGGCCGCGGCCGTCCGCCGGCTGGCCGAGGACCCTGAGCTCCGCACCCGCATGGGGGAGCAGGCCCAGGAGGTCGGCCTCGAGAAGTTCGACGCCGCCGCGGCGGTTGCTGCCTGGGAGGACGTGTTCGACCAGATCCTGGACGGCACGCTCCCGGCCCGACCGTGAGGTGCTGAGCCGTCTGGTGGAACACGGTTCGACCGCCGTTGGAGATCCATAGGACCTAGCCCGATATCCCTTGTCACTCAGTCGTTGCGGCACGACGCCGCGGAGAAGGAGTGGGCAGCAATGGGACGTGTGCAGGTTGGTCAGCAGGGGGTTCGCCGAAGGGCGGCAGTGGTCGCAGTTCTGGTCGCCACGGTGGTCGCGCTGGGTGCCACCGGTCAGGCCGCCGCGTCGACGATCTACAGGACCCAGGTCGACGACCCGAGCTGCAGCGGCAACGAGTGGCCCTCGCTCCGGGCCGGTGCAGCCGCGCTGGACGACCCGTGCAGCTCAGACGTGGGGGACACCACCAGCACCACGCCGTCCACGCTGGCGCCGGCCACCTCCCAGGTGACCACGGCCACCACCGTGCGGGCGACCTCGACGACCCTGCCCGCAACCTCCGAGCTGCCACCGGCCTCGGTGCTGGGGGCCACGACGGTGGTCGCAGGTTCGGAGACCTCGACGACCACCGCGCCCTCAGCGACGGTGCTCGGAGAGAGCGAGTCGAGGTCGACCGGGTCGACGGCCGGTGAACTGGCAGAGACGGGTCGGACCACCGGCCCGCTCACGCTGGCCGGCGCCGCGCTCGTACTCGGTGGCGCCCTGCTGCTCGCGCTGCGTGCCCGCCGGTCGGCCCGGCCGGCGTCCTACTCGTCGATCGTGTAGGCGATCGTGGCGTTCGGGAACTCCTTGACCACGTCCTGGCCCAGGCCGACCGGGGTCGAGTTGATCCCCAGCCCGTAGCGCAGCTGTCCGACCGTGAAGTTCTGGGTGATGGCCCACGCGGTCGCAGTGTCGAGCGAACCGGCGAGACACCCGTCCCGGCCACCCTCGGCAAGGTTCGCAGGCAGCTGCAGGCCAGCCTTTTCGGCCAGGCCCACCAGGTCCTGCCCGTTCTGCACCGACTTGCAGATGTCGGTGAAGGAGTTGTGGCCCTCCTTCTCGACGACGACCAGCCGCTTGGGCGTGGCCAGACCGTCGAACGTGGTCTGGACCTCTTCGATCGGCACGAGCACGTCGACCTTCGCGGCGAGGAACAGCGACGGCTTCTTTGGGGCCGGCTGGTCCCAGCGGCCGGCAGGCGCCCAGCCCACGGCCACGTCGACCTGGTCCTCGGACAGCGCCGAGAGGGCCGCACGACCGCCGGCGGAGTGGCCGACCACACCGACCTTGTCGGTGTCGGACAGTCCCTTGAGGACGCCGTCGGCCGAACCGACGAGCGTGATCGTGTCGGTGATGACCTTCACGTCCTGACCGGTCAGGTCGGCCACGCCACCTCCGACCTTGCCGCCCACCAGCGCGGCGCGGTCACGCTCGATGTGCTCGGGTGCCGCCACCACGAAGCCCCACGACGCAATGCCCGACACCACTGACGACGCGTCGAGGCGGAACGAGCCGAACCCGTGCGAGAACACCACGAGCGGGAACGTGCCCTTGGCGGCGGGCAGGCCGTCGAAGGTCGTGGGCATGACGAACGTCAGGTCGGTGCCGGGCGGCAGCAGCTGGGGGGCCGCGGCGGCGAGCGACTCCGGGAGGGCGTCGAGCTGGGAGTAGGTCGCCGGCTGCTTGCCCTTCGAACTGCCCTTTGGCGCCGGGTAGAAGACCGACACCTTGCGGTCGGGCAGGTCGAGGCTGGTGATGCCCACGTCGTAGGGGCCGGGCTTGGCGAACACCGCGTCGTCGGGCGTGCCGATCGTGGTGGTGGTGGTCGCCTTGTCGGAACCCTTCGAAGAGTCTGAGCCAGACGAGCAGGCGGTGACCAGGAGGACCGAGGCGGCAACAGCAGCCGTGGCGACGCGGAGGAAGGTGGAGGTTCGACGCATGCGGGCAGTCTGCCCGACCGCGGTCGGCCCACCGTCGCTTTCTCGCTCCCCCTGCGCTGTGCCGACCACGAGTGACAGGAGCGCCCGATGCGGGTCGTCGTCAACGAGTTCATGAGTCTCGACGGGGTCGTCCAGGCCCCCGGCGGTCCCGAGGAGGACACCGACGGCGGGTTCGCCCACGGCGGCTGGTCCGTGCCGTTCTTCGACCCAGAGGTCATGGGCGGCGCAGTCGACGCCAAATTCTCCACCGTCGAGGCGCTGCTGTTCGGCCGGCGGACCTTCACCGTCATGGCCGAGGCGTGGCCCGAGCGGGCGGGTGACCCGTTCGCCGACCAGATGAACGCGGTCGACAAGTACGTGGTCACCGACACGCTCGCCCAGGACGACATCACGTGGCCGAACTCGCACGTGATCCCGGTCGCCGCGGCGATGGACGCCGTCGCCGAGCTGCGCGCCAAGGACGGCGGTGACCTGGGTGTCTTCGGGAGCCCGACGCTCGTCCGCGCGCTGCTCGCCGCCGGACTGGTCGACGAGCTCAACGTGATGATCCAGCCGGTGGTGCTCGGTGGCGGCAAGCGGATCTTCACCGACGACGGCGTCGGTCGCGCTCTGGAGCTCGTCGACGTGCAGGTCGCCAGCACCGGCGTGCTGGTCTGCACCTACCGGCCGACCGGCGAGTCGCTCGCGACCGGCCACAGCGACGAGCTGTACGAGGACCCCGAGCAGCCCCCGGTCTCGCCGACCGACGGCTGAGCCCTGTTTCCTGTCGGACGTCGAGTGGGCCCCGTGGGGCTCGAACCCACGACCGATGGATTAAAAGTCCACTGCTCTACCAGCTGAGCTAGAGGCCCGGGGCTGCAAGAGTACCCGCAAGAAAACGCGCACGATTCGTGCCCCACGGCCCGGGCGTTCGCGCCCTGTGGCGCCGTCGCGTGCAAACCCTCGGCGGTCCGTGTTCACCCATTCCGACCGCTGCACCACGCAATCGGAGCCACCCGAAATATGTAGTTCGCGCCGCAACGAGTACGCGATTCGGGTTAGGTTTTTCGCGATGACGAGCACGGCCTACCCCGGAACGGGAGGCCTCCGAGGGCGGCGCTCGCCGCCTTGGTGATGCCGTCGGTAGGGAGAGGACCGTGCCCAAGTCGTTTGACGGCCGCATCGAGGTGGACATCCGGGACTCAGACCCGGACTGGGCGCCCTACCTCGCACCCCAGGCGCCACCCGGCTCCCCGAACGTCCTGATCCTGGCGTGGGACGACCTCGGCTACGCCACGACGGACCTGTTCGGTGGTCCGGTCCAGTGCCCGAACATGCGGCGGGTCCAAGAGCGCGGGGTGACCTTTGCCAACTTCCACACGACAGCGTTGTGCTCACCGACGCGGGCGTCGCTGCTGACCGGTCGCAACGCCACGTCCAACGGGATGGCGACGATCGCAGAGTTCGCCTCGGGATTTCCAGGCATCTCCACCCGCATCCCGTTCGAGAACGGGTTCATCTCGGAGGTCCTCGCCGGCCGTGGCTACAACACCTACTGCGTGGGCAAGTGGCACCTCACTCCGGGGGAGGAGTGCAACCTGGCTGCCTACAAGGGACGCTGGCCGCTGGGGAGGGGCTTTGAGCGCTTCTACGGCTGGCTGGGCGGCGAGACGAACTCGTACTTCCCCGACCTCGTCCACGACAACCACCCGATCGAACCGCCCGGTCGCCCCGAGGACGGCTACCACCTGGCCGACGACATGGCCGACAGGGCCGTCGCGTTCATCCGTGACGCAAAGGTCATCGATCCCGGCAAGCCGTTCTTCATGTACCTGGCCCCGCAGGCCGGTCACGCGCCGCACCTGGTGCCGCTCGAGTGGGCGGACCGCTACCGAGGGGTGTTCGACGACGGCTACGAGGCCATTCGTGAGGGGATCCTTGCCCGTCAGGTCGAACTGGGGCTGCTCCCGGCCGGCACCGAGCTGTCGCCCATCAACCCGCACGGCGAGCCAGGTCGCACGGGGCCCGACGGGCAGCCATGGCCCCTGCTGGACACCGTCCGGCCGTGGGGAACCTTGAACGACGACGAGCGGCGGATGTTCGTCCGGATGGCCGAGGTGTTCGCCGGCTACGTCGCCTACTACGACGACCGTCTTGGCCGGGTGCTCGACTATCTCGACGAGTCCGGCGAGCTCGACAACACGTTGATCGTCGTGGTGTCGGACAACGGCGGCAGCGGTGAGGGCGGCCCCAACGGCAGCTTCAACGAGT
>CAJANQ010000263.1 GCA_903941145.1 uncultured Actinomycetes bacterium | reverse complement strand
GTTACCCACGTTGTCCGCCAGTCCCGCCCGATTCGTGCACTCTGTTCCATTAGGATCAGGCGGGAGTTGGTGATCCGACGGGTCATGTACCGAGGGGGAACGAGATGACAACCTGGTGGCGAGCTTTCCGACTGCTGTTCACCGGGCTGCTGATCCCAGCGTCACTGGCCCTAGGAGCGTGCGGAGGTTCCGGAGACGATACCGCCGCACCGACGACTGCCGCTGCCCGCGCCAACGAGGGTTCGGGGTCAACCTCGGCCGGCAATGGCGATGCGTCCAGCGAGTTCTGCACCAGGGCAACGGCGCTGGAGAGCAGGGACGACAAGTTCACCCCCGCTGCGGTCGGCGACTACAAGGACCTCCTCGAGGTCGCCCCCGACGAAGTGCGGCCAAGGATCGAGACCATCGTTGCCTACCTCGAGGCCACCTCATCACAGGGTCAGGCCGCCGCCCAGAAGGTCGCCGAACTCAGCCCGAAGTACGCCACCGACAGCGTGCGCTTCGTCCGGTTCGTCAACGAGAACTGTTGAGCGGCCCCGGTGGCGTGCCCGACGGCGAGGGACGCCCTCAGTCGTTCCGGTACGACGCAGTGACCCGGACCAGATGCGCAGCGGTCGAGAAGCGGGCCGCGTCGTAGTTGAGCCCGTGGTGCAGGGGACCGACCCACCGCAACGCCACCATCTGAACAGCGCCGAGGACCGTCGCCGCCGCTGCCAGACCTCGACACAAGTGATCGTGGAAGCGAGAGAGCCGTAGGCTGATCAAGTCCTGGAGACGAGGCTGGTTTCGAGCGGCTGAGTCAACCGGCATTCCTCGGTGACATCCGCCGTGGCCCCGCCCGAGCGGGGGCACGGCGAAATGCGCAACATGGCCTTTTGCTCAACCCCCGGCGTTACGGCCACCTGTCGTTTTTGGAACCGGTTAGCGGGCCAGCCCTGTGCGGCGCAGGTGTTTAGGTACGCCGCTCTCCTACACGCCGGGCCTGGTCCTCGCCGTCCTCTGAGGTGGTGAGCTCGTTGGTGTCGTCGCGGTCGTAGCGGAGCCGGAGGCTGAGGCCTTCGACCAGGGAGCCGAGGGCGAGCTGTACTCGCTGGCCGACGACCCGCTCCAACAGCCCAACCGCTGGGACGACCCGTCGTGCCGCTCGCTGCGCGACGATCTGCTCGCTACCCTCGGGGACGCACAACCACCCGAACACGACCCGCGCCTGTTGCTGCAGGCGCCGGTCTGAGCTGGAGGGACCATGAGCGGGACGAGCGGGACGAGCGATCGGCGACGGCGACCGCTGCTGCTCACGATGACCGTGGCGACGGTGATGCTGCTCGCAGCGGCCTGCGCGCCACCACCCCCACCGCCCCCCGGCGCCACCTACCGGGTTGGCGTGGCGGGAGAGACCTTCGCCCTGCGCGCCACGAACCCCGCAGTCATCGCCCAACTCGACGCGGCTCTCGCTTCAGGTCGCGTGGGCGTGCTCGGCGGCGAACTGCTCCGTGGCAACGGCGGGTTCAACGCACCGCACCAGTGGCACATCGACCCGGCGACGGTCTACGTAGCGGACGTGGCGACGGAGGTGTGCGACGGCCGACCGTTCTCGGAGGTCAGCTCCGACATCGACTACTGGGTCGACGTCCTCGGGTCCTACTGCCCGTGGGCCGCCCGCGTCACCGCCCGTCTCTGACCAGCCCGTCGCACCGACCCCGCCAGATCGACCCCGCCGGGCCGCTCAGTCCGCGGGGAATCTTGCTCTCTCCTTCGGCGCCAGGCCGGTCCCGGCACCGTCAGGGTTTGCATGGGGTCCCCCTGTGCAACCGATACCAGGAAAACATCGCGACCGTCTTCCCCGCTGTCGGTCGAGTGCGGCGTGCCAGGTGGCGTTCCCAGCCGACGCTGGTGGCCCGGTCGACGAGGAGCGCGAGGTCCTCCGAGGGGACTGCTGCACGATCCGGTGACATCTCTGCTGTCCAATAGACATTTCGTTAGACACGTCTGCTGTCTACCGACACTGGCGTCAGAGTCCCGCCGGCGTGG
>CAJANQ010000262.1 GCA_903941145.1 uncultured Actinomycetes bacterium | reverse complement strand
GTCCCGGTGCTGGGCGACGGCCCTGGCCGAGACGGCATGGACCCGCGGTACGTGCGGGCCCTGCGTGAGTACGAGATGACCAAGCAGGTGTCGCCGCTGACCTCGGTCATGCACGACCGCCCGCCGTCCTCCATCGAGGAGGAGTGCGAGCTCATGGACCTGGACCTGTGCACGTA
The DNA here is from genome assembly GCA_903941145.1 of uncultured Actinomycetes bacterium. GTDB lineage: Bacteria > Actinomycetota > Acidimicrobiia > Acidimicrobiales > Microtrichaceae > CAJANQ01. Next base: position 3,505 of record CAJANQ010000262.1, on the reverse strand, counting down.
CGTGCTTGAGTGGTCGGCCCGGGTGCCGTCGTGGCGCGACCACGCCGAGGCGCTCGACCAGCACGGCCACTATGCGTTCCTGCGCCGGCAGCTGCAGGTGCTCAGCTACCTGCGGGGCCCGAACCGCTGGGTCCTCAAGTGCCCGCAGCACCTGGAGCGGCTCGGCCCGCTCATGTCGACCTTCCCCGACGCCACCGTGGCGTTCACGCTGCGCGACCCGGTCGCCGTGCTGCAGTCGGCCATCACGATGCTGGCCTACGGCGACCGCAACCGGCGGGTGGAGGTCGAGGCCGACGAGCTGGCCGCCTACTGGGTCGACCGCGTCGAGCGGCTGCTGCGTGCTGCGGTGCGTGACACCCACCTGATCCCCGAGGCCCAGCGCGTCGACGTCGAGTTCCGCGAGTTCATGTCCGACGACGTGGCGATGGCCGAGCGCATCATCGGGATGGCCGGCATGGAGGTCACCGACGAGTGCCGGGCCGGCCTGGCCGACTACGTGGCCGGCAACCCCCGCGGGAAGGACGGCCGGATCGTCTACGACCTGCGTGGCGACTTCGGGCTGGACCCCGCAGCGCTCTACGAACGGTACGCCTTCTACTTTGAGGCGTTCCCCCAGATCCGCACGGAGGTGCGCTGATGTCCGGAATCCACCGCGAACGTCCCGGGGCGGCCGCCATGACCGGCGCCACCGACGCCCCGGCGGTCGACCTGGGCGACAACATCTACATGTCGCCCGGCTGGACCAACTCGTACCTGCTGCCGACCGACGACGGCCGTGTGGTCATCAACACCGGCATGGGGTTCGAAGGGCCGCTGCACCGTCGGGCCTTCGACGCGCTCGACACGTCTCCGGTGCGGGCCGTGCTCCTGACCCAGGGCCACTACGACCACGTCGGCGGTGTCGACGTGATGAAGGACGCCGGCTCCGACGTCGTGGCCCAGGCCAACTTCACGATGTGGCGCGACGACAACGAGCTGCTCGAAGGGTTCCGGTCGCGCAACTCGGCGTTCGCCTTCATCGACGCCATCCTTGCGGCCATGGAGTACGCCCGGTCGGTGGGCGTGGGCGCCGTCCCGCAGGCCCGTCCCGAGCCGACCGTGGTGGTGGACGACCGGCTCGAGCTGACCGTCGGCGGTCGTGAGATGGTCCTGATCGCCACCCCGGGCGGCGAGACGTTCGACTCGATGGTGGTCTGGCTGCCGGAGTCGAAGACCCTGTTCTCGGGGAACCTGTTCGGACCCCCCTTCGGCCACGTGCCCAACCTGGTGACCATTCGTGGCGACCGCTACCGCGACGCCCTCACCTACATCCGCTCGCTCGACGTGGTGCGGGAGCTGGCGCCCGAGCGGCTGGTCACCGGCCACTTCGACCCCGTCCTGGGTGCGGACCGCATCGTCGAGGAGACCGCCACGCTGCAGGAGGCCATGCAGTCGGTGCACGACCAGACGGTCGAGGGCATGAACGCCGGCACCGACGTGTGGACGCTCATGCGCACGGTGAAGGTCCCGGACCACCTGGACGTGGGGGAGGGCTACGGCCAGACCAAGTGGAACGTCCGGGCCATCTGGGAGAACTACGCCGGCTGGTTCCACCACCGGTCCACCACCGAGCTCTACGGCGTGCCGCCGATGGCGGTGGCGCCGGAGGTCGTGGCCGCCGCCGGTGCCGACGTGCTGGTCGGGCTGGCCCGGACGCACGCCGACGAGGGGCGTCCGGTGGAGGCGCTCCAGCTCACCGACCTTGTCCTGGCCGCCGAGCCCGGCCACCGCGGCGCGCTCGACGTCGCAACTGCCGCGACGCGCGACCTGCTGGGCGGGACGGAGAACTTCTGGGAGTCGGCGTGGCTCCGGCGCTCGATCGACAAGCTCGGCAAGCGGGCAGGAGACTGAGCCCGATGGCCAACGACGTCACCTACGACTTCTCCGGTGCGGCGGTCCTCGTGACCGGCGGCACGAGCGGCATCGGCCACGCCGTGGCCACCGAGTTCCGGGACGCCGGCGCGGCCGTGACCGTCACCGGTACCCGGGCGTCAGCCACCGACTACGACACGGACCTGGGCGGCATGGCGTTCTGCCAGCTGCAGGTCACCGACACGGAGTCGGTCGATGCGCTCGCCGCGTCCCTCGAGCGGCTCGACGTCCTGGTGAACAACGCCGGCGCCACCTTCCCCGGCGGCGGCGACGAGTGGGACCCGGACACGTTCGCCGACGCCCTCACCCTGAACCTGGCCGGGCCGGTGCGTCTGACGTCGGCCTGCCGCAAGCTCCTGTTCGCGAGCGAGCTGCCGGGCGGGGCCAGCGTGGTCAACGTCGTGTCGATGGCGGCCTACCGGTCCAACACGGTCGTGCCCGGCTACTCCGCCGCCAAGGCGGGGCTCGTCGCGGCGACCCGGAACTTTGCCGCCAAGTGGGTGGGCAAGGGGGTCCGTGTGAACGCGGTGGCTCCCGGCGTGATCGACACGCCCATGACCGCGCCCATGGCGGCGTTCCCCGAGATCGTTGACGCTGAGTTGAACCACGTGCCGATGGGCCGATTCGGCACGACGCGCGAGGTGGCTGGCGCCGTACTCTTCCTGTCCAGCGGAGCCGCCTCCTACGTCACCGGCCACACGCTGGCCGTCGACGGCGGCTACCTGCTCCCCTGACCCTCCCGCCCCCTCCCCACACGAAGGCAACCAATGCTCCAGGTTCGAGTCCACGGTCCCGGCGACGTCCGTGTCGACGACGTTCCCCCGCCCGACCCGGGTCCCCGAGACGCGGTCGTGAAGATCGCCGCGTGCGGTATCTGCGGTAGCGACCTGTCGTACATCCGGATGGGTGGCATGGCCGGCCCGGGTCCCGAGCCGCTGTGCCTGGGCCACGAGATGGCCGGCGTGGTGTCGTGGGTCGGCGACCAGGTCGCGAGTGTGCGGGTGGGCGACCGCGTGGTGGTCGAGCCGGGCAACGAGGAGCTGGGCCGCATCGGCGGCGGCGGGCCGTTCGGCGGCCTGACCCCCGAGCTGCTGGTCCGGGAGGCCGACGCCGGCCTGCTGCACCCGGTGCCCGACGGGCTGCCGCTCGACGTCGCAGCGTTTGCCGAGCCGCTCGCCGTGGGCATGCACGCCGTCGAGCAGGCCGACGTGCGCGAGGGCGACGGCGTCGCCGTGTTCGGCTGCGGCCCGGTCGGACTGGCCGCCGTGGCCAGCCTGGTGGACCAGGGGCACGAGCGCGTCGTGGCGGTCGACCTGAGCGCCACCCGTCGTGAACTGGCGCTGGGTCTTGGTGCGCAGGCCGCGGTCGACCCGGCCACGGACAAGGTCTGGAACGCACTCGCCGACCTGCACGGCACGACGCCGTTCATGTTCGGGCCGACGCCGGCGACGGCCGCGTTCATCGAGGCGTCGGGCTCGGCCAAGGTCCTGACCGACATCATCGACCGCGGCCGCGTCGGCGGTCGGCTGTCGGTGGTGGCGCTGCACTACGCGCCGGTACCCACCAGCTTCCTGATGATGCTGATGAAGGAGTT
>CAJANQ010000261.1 GCA_903941145.1 uncultured Actinomycetes bacterium | reverse complement strand
CGTTCGCCACCGAGCGGGTCCGCACCTCGGTCTGGATGACCGACGTGAGCGAGGACGCGCTGGCCGTGGCCCGGGCCAACACCGTGGGCGTCGGCCGTGCCGCAGCGCGGGTGCGGACCTCGCAGGGCCCGTGGTTCGCGGCGCTGCCGCCCGAGCTGCGCGGCCGCCTGCACCTGGTCGTCTCGAACCCGCCGTACGTCGCCACGACCGCCCCGCTCCCGGCCGACGTCGTCGACTGGGAGCCCGCCACCGCGCTGTTCGCCCCCGGCGACGACGGCACCGACGACCTGCGCACCCTGGTCACGGGCGCGGGGGAGTGGCTCGTCGACGAGGGCGTGCTGGTGTGCGAGCTGTCGCCCGAGCAGGCCCCGGCCATGGTCGACCTGGCGCTCGGGCACTTTGCCGAGGCCCGCGTCGAGCGCGACCTGGCGGGCCGGGACCGGGCCCTGGTGGCCCGCTCGCCCCTCCGCTGACCGGGCCCTGCCGCAGGGCTAGGGTTTCGGTCGTCCGCAGGTCCGAGGGGGATCGACCATGTTCTTCGGCAAGAAGCCGCAGGAAAGCACCGACTGGCTGTCCGGCATCCCGTTCTTCGACGGGTTCTCCGAGCCCGACCTGCAGCGCGTGGCCGAGCTGGGCACCGAGGTCGAGGCCCCGGCCGGCACCGTGATCATGGACCAGGGCGACCCCGGCACCGAGTGCTTCGTCATCGAGTCCGGCGTGGCCAGCGTCTACGTCCGTGGCGAGCACGTCGCGTCGCTCGACGCCGGCTCGATGGTGGGGGAGATGGCCCTCGTCGACCACCGGCCCCGCACGGCGACCGTCGCGGCCGACACGGACCTGCGCCTCGTGCGGTTCGACTCCAAGGCGTTCAGGACGCTGCTCGACGAGATGCCGGCGGTGTCCGAGAAGGTCCTGACGATCCTCTCCAACCGCCTGAAGAACCCCGGGGCCTGACCGTCCGACCTGACGTCGGTCAGGCGAACGTCAGCACGCCGTCGGCACCGACGGCCACCGCCACGCCCACCAGGTCCTCCGCCGCGGCGCGGGCCATGAGGTCGGGGTCGTCGCTCACGGCCCAGGCCCGCGTGCCGGCCGGGGTGCGGACGGCGGCATGGGCCCGCTCGGGCGACCGGTCGCGGCCGTACATGACGGTCCAGGTCTCCACCGTCGCGGGTCCCTGGTAGTCGTCCTCGACCCCGGTGCCCGGCACTGCGTCGATCTGGTCCTGCGGCTTGGCGTGGCGGAACCCGTCGGCCGGCGGGGTGGTCGAGTAGACGCCGAAGCTGTGCTTGTCGACGTGGCCGCCGTTGGCCGTCACCAGGCCGACCGAGCCGGCGTCGTCGCGCAGTGCGCCGACCATCGAGGCGATGGCGTGGCCCACCGGGTTGTTCCACGGGCCGCCGGCGAACCCCAGCCCGCCGTAGACCGTGAGCGGGAGCGTGTCGTCGACGCCGAGCTCCTTGACCGCGAGCTGCACGGCCGACGGGAAGCACGAGTACAGGTCCAGGTGGCCCAGCTCCTCGACGCGCACGTCGGCCAGCTCGAGCGCCAGGTTCCCGGCTGCCCCGATGGCGGGGGAGGACACGAAGTCGCGGCGCTCGGACATGGAGCGGTCCTTGCCGTCGGTGCCGGCATGCACGAACACCCAGCGGTCCTTCGGGACGCCCAGGGCAGCGGCCCGGTCGGCCGAGCAGACGATGACGGCGGACGACATGTCGACGTCGGGGTTCGACACCATGCGCTTGGTGTACGGGAACCCGACCAGCCGGTTGTCCGGCGTGGGGGTCGTGATCTCGTCGGCCGTGTAGGACTCGCGGCGCCAGGCGAACGGGTTGTCCGCGGCGACCTGTGAGTAGCCCGCCCAGATGCGACCGACATGGGCCAGGTGCTCCTGCAGGGTGCGGCCGGACTCGTGCCAGAGCGCGTTCTCGAAGAGCGGGTACGCCTGGGTCGGCATGAAGATCCCGCGGGCCTGCTCCGCCGGGTGGCCCATCAGGAACGGCTCGCCGTCGTTCCACGTGGGGTCGAGCGACTCGTCCTGCTTCGGCCAGTCCAGGGGCCGGTCGTGACGGCGGGCGTCCATGCGGGTCCGGTACGCCTCGCCACCCACCACGACGCCCAGGTCCACGTCACCCGCCGCGATGGCGCCGGCCAGCTTGTTGACCAGCAGCTGCGGCGTGTTGCCGCCGACCGTCGGGTACCAGGTGGCGGCGCCGCTGGCTCCGACGGCCTCGGCCACCAGGCGGGCCGGGTCGCGGTAGCGCCACGAGATCACCGGCACCGCGGCGACGACCTCGGCCCGGGCCGCAGCGCCGGGGGCGCCGGCGTCGGACTCGGCCAGACGGAGCGCCTCGACCATCAGCTCGTGCGGGGACTGCGGCTCGGCGCCCTGGTCGACTCGGTTGAGGAACTGGCCGACGCCGATGACGACCGGGGTGCGGGGGTCGATGGACATGGGGCGGGAGCGTACGAGACTCGCCAGCAGTGCCCCCAACGGGGGCGGCGAACGGGTCCGTGGGGCCGTCGTAGACTGCGGCCCGTGACTGACCCGCTCACCAACCGCTCGGGCGCCCCGCTACGTGTGGCGATGGGTGCCGACCACGGCGGCTACCTCATGAAGGACGACCTGGCCGAGCACCTGCGCTCCCGTGGTGCGGAGGTGCTGGACCTGGGCACCAACAGCGGCGACCGGGTCGACTACCCCGAGTTCGGTGCCGCCGTCGGCCGTGCCGTCGCCGCCGGCGAGGCGGACCTGGGCGTGTGTATCTGCGGCTCCGGCATCGGTATCTCGATCGCCGCCAACAAGGTCGCCGGCGTCCGCGCCGCGGTCGTCCACGACGAGACCTCGGCCAGGCTCAGCCGCCAGCACAACGACGCCAACGTGCTCTGCCTGGGCGAGCGGCTGCTCGGCCCGGCCGTCGCCGTCGCCGCGCTCGACGCCTGGCTCGACGCCGAGTTCGAGGGCGGCCGCCACGAGGCCCGTGTCGCCCAGCTCGACGCCCTCGGCGACTGACCCACCCGATCGACAACAACCCCCCCGACCCCCGCAACAGGAGACCCGACGATGCCCTGGCCCACCGACCGTGACACCGAGCTCTTCGACGTGATCGACCGCGAGGTCGAGCGTCAGAACACCGGCATCCAGCTGATCGCCTCGGAGAACTTCACCTCGCCGGCGGTCATGGAGGCCACCGGCTCGGTCCTCACCAACAAGTACTCCGAGGGCTACCCGGGCAAGCGCTACTACGGCGGCAACGAGTTCGTCGACGAGGCCGAGGACCTGGCCCGGACGCGGGTCTGCGCGCTGTTCGGCGCCGACCACGCCAACGTGCAGCCGCACTCGGGTGCCAACGCCAACCTGGGCGTGTTCCTGGCCCTCCTGGAGCAGGGCGACAAGGTCATGGGCCTGAGCCTCGACCACGGCGGCCACCTCACCCACGGCTCGCCGGTCAACATCTCGGGCCGCTTCTACGACTTCATCAGCTACCAGGTCACCGAGCGCGACGAGCGCATCGACATGGACCAGGTCCGTGACCTGGCCCGCGAGCACCGGCCAAAGATGATCATCGCCGGTGCGACCGCCTACCCCCGCACGATCGACCCGGCCCCGTTCCGTGAGATCTGCGACGAGGTCGGCGCCTACTTCCTGTTCGACGCCGCCCACATCGCCGGCCTGATCGCCGGCGGTGCGCACCCCAACCCGGTGCCGTACGCCGACGTGGTCACCTTCACGACGCACAAGACGCTCCGTGGCCCCCGCGGCGGCTGCATCCTGTCCAAGGCGGAGCACGCGGCGGCGATCGACAAGGCCATCTTCCCGGGCCTGCAGGGCGGCCCGCTCGAGCACGCCGTCGCCGGCAAGGCCGTGGCCTTCCGCGAGGCGTCCCAGCCCGAGTTCAAGGCCTACGCCGCGCAGATCGTCGCCAACGCCCGGGCACTCGCAGCAGCGCTCGGCGAGCAGGGCTTCCGCCTGGTCTCCGGCGGCACCGACAACCACCTGCTGCTGATCGACCTGCAGGGGTTCGACGCCGAGCTGACCGGCAAGGACGCGCAGATCGCACTTGACCTCGCCGGCATCACGCTCAACAAGAACACCGTCCCGAACGACCCGCGGTCGCCGTTCGTGACCTCGGGCCTGCGCATCGGCACGCCGTCGGTCACCACCCAGGGCATGCAGGAGCCGGAGATGGCGCAGATCGCCGAGTTCATCACCCGGGTGCTGCGCAACCCCTCGGACGAGGCGTCGCTCGCAGCGGTCCGCTCCGACGTCGCGACGCTCTGCTCCAAGTTCACGCCCTACCCGGGCTGAACTGGAACGCGGACTACTCGGCGGGGCGCGTCGAGGGCAGGCCGAGCTTGCGGTGGTCCCACGTGACCACCTTGGTCGGCACGACCTTCACGGCCACGCGGTTGTGGAGCATGACCTCGACGAAGGGCTTCATCTCCTCGGTGTAGCCGCCCATGTACCGGTCGAAGACGCTGACGCCGAGCTCCCAGAGCTGGTCGGCGTCGTCGACGATCTCGGCGGTGCCGACGATGGAGACGCCGCGGAGCTCCTCGTAGTACTCGCCGTCCTCGACGAGCATCGTGATGCGCGGGTCGCGGCGGAGGTTGAGCACCTTCTGGGCCTTGGACTTGGTCTCGACCGCCATGACCCCGTCGATGAACCCGTACCACATGGCCACCGAGTGGATGCTGCCGTCGGCGGCGAGCGTGCTCATGGTGGCGGAGTGCCGCTGCGCCAGGAACTCGGTCACCTCGGCGTCCGACATGCGGATGATGTCGCGCTGCTTGGTGCCGTGGCCCATCTGGGGTGCGGCGTCAGAAGAGGTCTCGTCGGTCATGGCCGCAGTCTGACGCAGGTCAGGCGGCGCCGTCACCACCGAGGACCGCCGGCACGGTGAGCACCAGCAGCCGCAGGTCGCCGAGCAGCGTCCAGTTGTCGACGTAGCCGACGTCGAGCCGCTCGTAGTCGTCGAGGCTCGCCGTGAACCGGCCGTGGACCTGCCAGGGGCCCGTGATCCCGGGCCGCACCCGGAGCCGCTCGCGGAGGCGGTCGTCCCACTGGGCGACCTCGCGGGGGAGCGCCGGCCGCGGGCCCACCAGGCTCATGTCACCGCGGAGCACGTTGACGAGCTGTGGGAGCTCGTCGACCGATGTGCCGCGGAGGATGCGCCCGACCTTGGTGACCCGCGGGTCGTCGCGCATCTTGAACATCGGCCCGGCCGCCTCGTTGTGGCGCATCAGGCCGTCGAGCTGCTGCTCGGCGTCGCAGACCATCGTCCGGAGCTTGAGCACCGTGAAGGTCTGCCCGTCGCGTCCGACGCGGATCTGCCGGAACAGCACGCCGGGACCGTCGGCCAGGCGTACGGCCAGCGCAGCCAGACCCAGCAGTGGCGCGCACAGGATCAGCAGCAGCGACGCCAGCGCAACGTCGGTGGCCCGCTTGACCGGCTCGCGCCAGGTGTACCGGCCGACCGGGGCGACGGCGAGGACGGCGCCGGACTGGCTCCGCCCGGCCCGCAGCCGGTGGCTGCCGACGCCGTGTACGCCGGTCACGACCTCGACGTGGCGGCCGTCCCGGCTGAGCGCGTGGACGAGCTCGGCGGTCCGGGCCGGTCCAAGGTCGGCGGCCGACAGCACCACGGTGCCGGCGCCGGTGGTCCTGGCAATCTCGAGCGTGTCGTCGACCGTCCCCAGCGTGGCCAGACGTTCCGCGCCGCGTCGGAGGTCGACCACGACGGGGTCGGCGACCCGGTTGCCGACGTGGCCGACCACCGTCCGGTCGGGCCGGCGCCGCACGTCCAGGGCGCCGTCGCCGACGAGCAGCAGGCGCTGCCGGTCGGCGCGTGTCGTGCGCCGAGGAGGGGGTTCCACCCGTGCTGAGCCGGCCGGGTGCACCAGCACCCCGGCGTCCGTCCCTGCCGGTGGGGGCGCCACCAGCCGCATTCGCACCCTGCCCGAGGTCATGGTGGTCCTTCCGTCGTGGCCGGCGTCGCCCCGCCGGTGTTCGTACAAGTTGTTGCACTAGCAACTAGGAGCAGTTGTACCACGGCGCGGGCTGGCCGCGTCGGGGAGAAGGGGGTCGGGTAGCCTCCGGTCCCGTGCTCCCGTTCCTGATCGTGATGGCCGTCGCCGTGTGCGCCACCGCCGTCGCAGTGCCGCCAGCGAAACGGGTGGCCCGGCGGTTCGGTGTCGTGGCCGAGCCCTCCGACCGCGGCGTCCACGAGCAGGCAATGCCGGTGCTGGGCGGGGCCGCCATGTTCTTCGGGCTGCTGGTCGCCGTCGGCGTCGCCGCGCTGGTCCCCGACTTCCGTCCCGTGTTCGAGGCGCCCGCCAACATCGTCGGCGTCCTCGTGGCCGCCGGTGTGATCTGGCTCACCGGGCTGATCGACGACATCCGTGACGTGTCGGCCCCTGGCAAGGTGGCCGGCCTGGTGATCGCCGGGTCGATCCTCACGCTCGTCGGCGTGACGATCATCTACTTCCGCGTGCCGTTCCTGGGCTTCACGGTCCTGCCCCCCGACCTGTCCGCGGTGGTCACCGTGCTGTGGGTCGTCGGCCTGGCCAACGCGGTGAACCTGATCGACGGGCTCGACGGCCTGGCCGCCGGCATCGTGGCCATCGCCGCAGGCTCGTTCTTCCTCTACGGCTACAAGCTGCTCGACGCCGGCGTGCTCGACCGGTCCAACGTCGGGCCGCTGGTCGCCGTGGTCACCGCCGGCATCTGTCTGGGTTTCCTGCCGTTCAACTTCAACCCGGCGACGATCTTCATGGGGGACAGCGGTGCCCTCATGCTGGGGGGTCTGCTGGCGGCAGCGACCGTGGCCGTGGGTGGCCAGTCCGACGACCCGTTCTCCGGCCAGGCCTGGTTCTTCTTTGCCCCGCTCGTGCTGCCGCTGTTCATCCTCGCGGTGCCGTTGCTCGACACGGTGTTCGCCGTCGTCCGCCGCGCCACCAAGCGCAGCGGCTGGGCCACCGCCGACAAGGAGCACCTGCACCACCGGCTCATGGAGATGGGCCACGGCCACCGGCGCGCCGTCGTGATCCTGTGGGCCTGGACCGCGCTGCTGAGCGGGTTCGTGCTGGTCCCCGTGTTCACCAACCGGGGCAACGGCATCGTGCCGGTCGGGATCCTGGCGCTCGCACTCCTGCTCTTCACGCTGCTCGCCCCGCGCTGGATCCGCAAGGGCGAGCGCCGCGACGCCGAGGCGGCCGCGGCCGCGCAGGCCGACGAGTCAGCCTCGGACGAGGTGGGGCTCAGCCCGCAGTGACGGTCTCGGTGTCGCGGCCGGACCGCAGCACCGCGCCGGGCAGCCGTCCGGTAGCCACACCGTCGTGCGCGACCTCGACGCCACCGACCCACACGCTCGTCACGCCCACCGCACCGGCGTAGAGGCGGCTGGTGCCGGCCGGAAGGTCGTCGACCATCCCGAGCAGCTCGGACTCAATGGTCTCGGGGTCGAACAGGACCAGGTCGGCATGGGCACCCTCTCGGACCACGCCGCGGTCGCGCAGGCCGAACAGTTCGGCCGGGACCGAGGTCAGCAGCTGCACGGCGTGCTCGAGGGTGGTGAGCTTGCGGCCGCGCACGCAGTCGGCAATGAAGCGGGTGGTGTAGTTGGCGCCCTGCATGCGGTCCAGGTGCGCACCGGCGTCGGAGCCGCCGAGCATGACCGACGGGTGGTCCCACGCCTCGCGCCGGAGCCGCCATGACTCGGCGTCGTTGTCGGTCGCGCCGGGCCACAGCACCGTCTGCAGGTCGTCGGCGATGACGATGTCGAGCAGGGTGTCGAACGGGTCGGCGTCGCCGCGCTCGGCTGCGATGTCGCCCACGCGACGGCCGCTGAGCCCTTCGTTGGCCTCGGAGAAGGTGTCGCCGATGACGTAGATGTCCCAGCCGGTCAGGCGGCCGAACACACCGACGTCGTCGGAGGCTGCCCGCGCCTTCATGAAGGCGCGTACCTCCGGGTCCTTCAGCTGCTCGATGCGCTCCGGCACCGGCAGGCCCAGGATCGGGCCCCAGTCCGGCATCATGTTGAGCGCGCAGTAGGTCAGGAAGCTCATGTTCATGCCGACGATCACCGGCATCGTGAGGGCCACCACCCGGGCGCCCTCCTCGGCGCAGCGGTCCATGGCTGCCAGCTGGTTCCGGTAGCGCTCAGGGGCGTGCGAGTCCACGGTGAGCACGTTCCAGTTGAGCGGGCGGTTCCCGGCCTTCGAGAACTCGATCATGAAGTCGACCTCGTCGTCGGGGAACCCGTCGAGGCAGCCGTCGGACGCAAACTCAAGCGTCGTGCCCTCGTGCTCGGACACCACCGAGGCCAGCGCGAGGAGCTCGTCCTTCGACGCCCAGCGGGACGCCACCTTGTTGCCGTCGCCGTCGGAGTGCGTGCGGGCCAACGTGGTGGAGAACCCGAGGCCGCCAGCCTCGATGCTCTGGGCGAGCAGCGCCCGCATGGCCTCGACCTGCTCAGGGGAGGCCTCGTTGCCGACCGCCTCGTCGCCCATCACCTTTCGGCGCAGCGCGCAGTGCCCGACCAGAAACCCGGCGTTGACGCCGATGTTGCCCTCGAGGCGACCGAGGTAGTCGTCGAACGACTCCCAGTCCCAGTCGAGGCCTTCCTCCAGCGCCGCGAGCGGCATGCCCTCGACCTTGGCCATCATGCGGGCCACGTAGTCGGAGTCGCCGGGGATCAGCGGTGCCAGGGTGAAACCGCAGTTGCCGGCGATGACCGTGGTGACACCGTGCAGGTTGGACGGCGAGCCGGTGGGGTCCCAGAACAGCTGGGCGTCGTAGTGCGTGTGGGGGTCGATGAACCCGGGCGCCAGCACGAGCCCCTGTGCGTCGACGACCTCGGTCGCTCCGGACGTCTCCATCGCACCTGCGTCGGTCACCGTCACCACTCGACCGCCGACTACCCCGACATCCGCCTGGCGAGAAGGTCCGCCGGTGCCGTCCACCAGCGTGGCGTTGACGATGGCGAGGTCGAGGGGAGTGGCCATGACGTGCTCCTGAACTGGGATCGCTACGGGGGTCGATGACCGGCAGTTGCGTGCCGGAATCCGGCGTCATCCTTCCAGAACGCGGGACGCGGTCAAAGCGACACCGGCCCCTGAGTTGACGGAGAACACGTGTGACGCACGCCGCACTGCCGCAGCGCGTGCTAGAAACCCAACACCTGCGGTTT
>CAJANQ010000260.1 GCA_903941145.1 uncultured Actinomycetes bacterium | reverse complement strand
CGCTGCCATTGCCGAGTCGACCTGCCCGGGGTCGGCCACGTCGACGGTGTGCGCGGTCGCCCGCGGGCCGAGCGCCGTGAGCTCCTCGACCGCCGCGTCGTTCTTGGCCCCGTTCCGGCCCCAGACCGCGATCTCGGCGCCGGCGGACGCCATCGCCCGGGCCATGCCGAGTCCGATGCCGCCGTTGCCGCCGGTCACCACCACGACCCTGCCCGTCAGGTCGAACATCTCGGTCATGGGTCCTCCCGCCTCCGGGCCCGCGTCGAGGGGCTCGTCGAGGGACGGATCTTGGCACCGCGCACGGTTAGCGTCGGGCCATGAGCTCGCTGCCCGCCAACGTCAGGGTCCTCGACCCGGAGGCCGTCGACACCGAGGCCGTCGCCGTCCTCGCCCTCCGCATCCAGGAGGAGGTCGACGCCGGGCGCATGCCCGCCGCCCAGTTCGCGCTGGCCGTCGACGGCGCGGTGGTCGCCGACGCCACCTTCGGCTCGGCCACCGCGGCGACCCGTTTCAACGTGTTCTCGTGCACCAAGGCCGTGGTCGGCGGCGTGGCCTGGCAGCTGATCGGCGAGGGGCGGCTCGCGCCCGAGACCCGGGTCGTGGACCTGGTGCCCGGGTTCCTGTCGGCCGGACCCGACGCCGGCGTGGCCGACCAGATCACCCTCGAGCAGCTGCTGACCCATACGTCCGGGTTCCCGTACGCACCGCTCGGCCCGCCGCGCTGGGCCACCCGCGAGGGCCGGCTCGAGGTCATGTCCCGCTGGAAGCTCAACTTCGCCCCCGGCACGCACTACGAGTACCACGCCTCCTCCGCGCACTGGGTGGTCGCCGAGATGGTCGAGGTCGTCGAGGGCAAGGACTACCGGCAGGTCGTGCGGGAGCGGGTCCTCGAGCCGCTCGGCCTGGACGGGTTCTCGCTCGGACTCCCCGTCGACGAGCAGCCGGCCGACATCGCGGAGCTCACGATGGTGGGCGAACCGCCGACACCCCAGGAGCTCGAGGCGGTGTTCGGGATGCCCGACCCGCCGATGGGCGAGGTGACCCCCGAGATCCTCCTGAACTTCAACCACCCGGAGGTCCGCGCCGTCGGCATGCCCGGCGGCGGCGGCCTGGCCGACGCCACGTCCCTCGCCCTCTACTACCAGGCGCTCCTCCACAACACGGGCGGGCTGTGGGACCCGGAGGTCCTGGCCGACGCCACCGGCCGCATCCGCTGCACGCTGCCCGAGCCGCTGCTCGGCATCCCGTCCAACCGGACGCTCGGCCTGCGGGTCGCGGGTGACGACGGACAGTCGCACCTTCGCGGCATGGGCCGCGGCGTGTCCCCCGCTGCGTTCGGGCACAACGGCGCCGCCGGCCAGATCGCGTGGGCCGACCCTGCCACCGGCCTGTCGTTCGGGTTCGTGACCTCGGCCGTCGAGCGCAACGTGCTGCGCGAGGCGTCCCGCACCAGCTCGCTGGCCACCAAGGCCGCCGCGTGCCGGCCGGTGCCGTGAACGAGCCGGTCCGTCTGGCCCGCCCCGACGAGTGGCGCGCCGTCGGCGAGGTGCTCGCCCGCTCCTTCTGGGACGACCCGTGCTGGGCCTGGGTCTGCCCCGACCCCGCAAAGATGCGCCGCCACCTGGGCCTGGCGATCGGCCGGACGATCCGGCCCAACATCGCCAAGGGCTGGGTGTGGACCGTCGACGGCGCGCACGGTGCGTCGGTCTGGGCGGCACCCGGATCCTGGAAGCAGCCGATCGGCGAGGCGCTCCCGGCCGTGCCGGCGTTCGTCAGGGCCATCGGCCTGCGCGACGTGCCGAAGGCGCTGCGGGGGTTTGCCGCCATGGAGCACGGCCACCCGGGCGAGGAGCACTGGTACCTCGAGATACTGGGCGTGCACCCGGACCACCAGGGGAAGGGGCTCGGCAGCGCGCTGATGCAGCCAGTGCTCGAGCGGTGCGAGGCCGAAGGACTGCCCGCCTACCTGGAGTCGTCGACCGACCGCTCTGCCCTGCTGTACCGGCGGCACGGGTTCGAGGAGTTCGACCGGTTCCCGATGGGCCCCGGCTCACCGCCCCAGCGCCGCATGTGGCGCGAGGTCCGCTAGCCCGGACCGGTCGCCGCCCCGCTCAGTCGGACGGCACGTCCAGGTGGGCGGTGTCGTTGAACCGCCGCAGCCACCACCGGCCCTTGGCGTCGACGACCAGCTCGCTGATGCTCGTGTTGTCGGCGCCGGCAAAGGTGAACCCCTGGACGCCGACGGTGTCGGCGAGGAGCTGGCCGATCACGCCGCCGTGCACGACCGCGACGACCGTCTGGTCCGGGTGCGCCGCCACGATGCGGCGCAGGCCCACCCAGAGCCGTTCTCCGAACGCCTCGGAGGACTCGGCACCCGGGATCACGTCCCACCGCTGCTGCTCGACGACCTGGAAGTAGAGCGGGTCGCCCTCGGCGGCCTTCAGCCTGAGTGCGCCACCCTCCCAGTCACCCAGGTGCACCTCCCGCAGCTCCGGCACCTCGGTCGGCTCCATGCCCAGGAGCGCAGCCAGCGGCGCCGCCGTCTCGTGCGTGCGGGTGAGCGACGTCACGTAGATGCCGTCGATCGTGCGGCCCGACGCGTGTTCCGACGCCAGCCGTGCACCGACCAGACGGGCCTGCTCGTGGCCCTCGGGGGCGAGCGGCGGGTCGCCGTGGCCGTCCTTCAGCGGGAACGGACGGTCGGGATGGGCGTGCGCCGACGCACCGTGGCGGACCAGGAGCACCGTCGTCGCCCCTGGAGGTGGGGTGAACCTGCGCTGCGGAATGCCGTCGGACGGTTGCTCGGTCATGGCTCCAGCGTCCCACGCGGAGGGAACGTCGCCGAATTCACGCCGCCCGGCCCGGCACAAGATGCAGGGGGTGGACCCGACCAGCACCACAAGATGTCGTGGCACTCACCGAACGTGGCGAATTCCGTGAGGAACTCTTGGGAAACAAACACTCAAGCCTCGGACGGTCCGTCCCGACACCACTCTCCGTGAATCGGACTGCAGCAACCATCCGGGCCGCCTTCGCCCTCCTCACCGTCATGGCCATGACCCTGGTCGAGGTCCTGGTCGCCCCCTTGGCCGGCGCCGGGACCGCCGGTCGACCGGTGCCGAGCCCGAACCACCCGTCCCTCGGTGGCCGGCCCGCCGCCAGCACCCCGCCGACGACCACGCCCCCGGCCCGGCGACCCTCGACCGTTGCCCACGTCGTGGCCACCGTCCGCGTGGTCCGCAAGTCTCCGGCTCCGGCGCCGGCCAAGGTCGTGGCCCCGGCACCGGCCAGCTCCCGCCCGCCCACCACGGTGCGGCCCGCCGCGACCGCCCGGCCCACGTCGAGCACGACCTCGACCACCGCGGCGCCGACGACGGTGCGGCCCACCACCACGACCACCACGGTCGTCGTGCTGAGCACCCCCACTGCGTCGTCCTCCTCCGCCGACGACGCGTCGTTCAGCGACGCCGCCCCGACAGCCGGTCCCGGCAGGGCCTCGGTCCAAGCCGCTCCGGCCAGGGCGCTCTACCCCGCCACCGGCCTGCTGGCCCGGGCCCGCGTCGTGCCCTCCGGGTCGCTGGGCGGACTCCGCTACCACGTGGTCGGCAAGGGTGAGACCGTCGTCTCCATCGCCAAGGCCTACGGCCTCGACCCCTCGGTCGTCCGCGCCTCCAACGGGGTCGTCGCCGACAAGCTCTACGTCAGTTCCCGGGTCATGCTCGAGTTCCCCAACCCGTCGTTCGTCCGCCGGACCTCGGCACCGGCCCCCACCACCACGGTGAAGCCCGCGCCCACCACCACGGTGAAGCCCGCTGCCGGGAAGACCGTCAACTACAAGGTCGTTGCCGGCGACACGCTCAGCGGCATCGCCAAGAAGACGAAGACCCCGCTGACCACCCTGCTGTGGCT
>CAJANQ010000259.1 GCA_903941145.1 uncultured Actinomycetes bacterium | reverse complement strand
TCCCGACTTCACCCTCCCTGACCAGAACGGGAACCAGGTCACGCTCTCGACGCTCCTCGAGGCCGGGCCGGTCGTGCTGTTCTTCTACCCGAAGGCCATGACCACCGGCTGTACCAAGGAGGCCTGCTACTTCCGTGACATCGCCGCGGAGTTCGCCGCGGTCGGTGCCCAGCGGGTCGGCATCTCGGCCGACAAGGTCGACAAGCAGGCGCAGTTCGACGCCAAGCACGGGCTCGGGTACCCACTCCTGTCCGACACCGACCGGGCCGTGGCCCAGGCGTTCGGCGTGAAGCGGATGGGCCCCATCATGAACAAGCGGGCCACGTTCGTGATCGGTGCGGGCCGCAAGGTGCTCGCCGCCATCTCGTCCGAGCTCAACATGGAGGTCCACGCCGACGAGGCGCTCAAGGTCCTCCGCTCCTCCGCGGCGGCCTGACGGTCCGTCCGTTGGCCGTCGCCCGACGCACCGTCTGGGTCTTCGGCGACCAGCTCCACCGCCGCATCGGCGCGCTCGGCGTCGCCACCCCGCAGGACGCACGCGTCCTGCTCGTGACCTCGACCGCGAAGCTGGAGGGCCGGCCGTGGCACCGACAGCGGCTGCACCTGTACCTCGTGGCCATGCGGCGGTTCGCGGAGGAACTCCGCGCCGAGGGGTTCGAGGTCGACGAGGTCACGGCCCCCACGTTCCGGGCCGGGCTGGCTGACCACGTGGCGCGTTGCAGCCCGACCGAGGTGGTCGCCACCGAGCCCAACTCGCTCGCCGCCCGTCGGCTCCTGGCTGACCTGGGTGTGACGACCGTGCGGTCCTACCAGTTCCTGTGCCACCCGGACGACTTCGCAGAGTGGGCCGGGACCCGCACCGGCCGGCTGCGGATGGAGGACTTCTACCGCTGGCAGCGTGGCCGGCTCGGGGTGCTGGTGGCGCCGGACGGCGAGCCCGAGGGCGGCCGATGGAACTACGACGCCGAGAACCGTGAGCCGCCGCCCAAGGACGGCCGGGCCTGGCCGGCCGCTCCCGAGTTCCCGCTCGACGACCTGGACCGCGAGGTGCTGGCCGGGCTGCCTGACTCGGCCGTCGGCGAGGACCCGACCGGACTCTGGCCGACCACCCGGGCCCAGGCCCTCGAACGGCTCGACCAGTTCGTGCGCGACGGGCTCCCCGTCTTTGGGCCGCACGAGGACGCAATGCTCGCGGCGGAGTGGAAGCTGGCGCACTCGGTGCTGTCCTCGTCGCTCAATCTGGGCCTGCTGCTCCCGGCCGAGGTCGTGCAGGCCGCCGTCGACGCCTACGAGCGCGGCGACGCGCCGCTCGCCGGTGTCGAGGGGTTCGTCCGTCAGGTCCTTGGCTGGCGCGAGTACGTGTGGGGGCTGCGCTGGTGGTGGGCCGAGGACTGGACCCGCTGGAACGAGCTGGGCGCCGACCGCCCGCTCCCGCCGCTGTTCTCGGGCGGCGCCACCCAGATGGCGTGCGTCGGGAACGTGGTCGAGAAGGTCGGCCGCACCGCGTACGCCCACCACATCGAGCGGCTCATGGTGCTGGGCAACCTGTGCCTGCTGTCGGGCGTGCGGCCCCAGGCGCTCGTCGGCTGGATGTGGGAGCAGTTCGTCGACGGCGCCGAGTGGGTCATGCAGCCGAACGTGGTGGGCATGTCGCTGCATGCCGACGGCGGGCAGATGGCCACCAAGCCGTACGCGTCGGGCGGGGCCTACATCTCCAAGATGAGCGACCACTGCAAGGGCTGCCGGTACGACCCCAAGCAGCGCACCGGCCCCGACGCCTGCCCGTTCAGCACGCTCTACTGGGACTTCCTGGCCCGCCACGAGGAGCGGTTCGCCCCCAACCACCGGATGGGCAACCAGCTGGGGTCGATGCGGCGGCTGAAGGACCTCGACGGTCTGCGGGTGCGGGCCGTCGAGGTGCTCGACCTGCTCGACGCCGGCGACCTCTGACCTGCGGTCCTGAGCGCGCGCCGCACGGGCCCGTCAGCGGCCGGCTGGCCTAGGGTTCCGCCGTGCTCCACGACGGAACCCGGACCTGGACCGACCCGCAGGTGACCTCCATCGGCCGCCTGCCGACGACCACCCCGCTGGTCCCGTTCCCCTCGGCGGCCGGCGCCGACCCCGACGACGCCGCAGCGTCGCCGTGGTGGCGGTCGCTCGACGGCACCTGGCAGTTCCACCTGGCCCACCGGCCCGACCTGGTACCTCAGGGCTTCGAGTCGCCGTCGTTCGACGACTCGGCGTGGGAGCAGATCGAGGTGCCCGGGGCGTGGACCACGCAGGCGCTCCACCATGAGGACCGCACGACGTGGTTCGACCTGCCGCACTACACGAACGTGCAGATGCCGTTCGACTGCGAGCCGCCCGCCGTGCCCGAGGAGAATCCGACGGGCGCCTACCGGACCTTCTTGACCGTCCCCCGCAACTGGTCGGGCCGCCGCGTCGTCCTGCGGCTCGGTGCGGCCGAGTCGGCGGCGTACGTCTGGGTCAACGGCGAGTTCGTGGGCATGGCCACCGACAGCCGGCTCCCCTCGGAGTTCGACGTCACCGCCCACGTCCGGGCCGGCCGGCGCGCCACGGTCGCCGTGGCGGTCGTGAAGTGGTCGGGCGGCACCTGGGTCGAGGACCAGGACCAGTGGTGGCACGGTGGCCTCCAGCGCAGCGTCACCGTGCACTCCACTGCCGACTCGTACCTGGCCACCACCTGGCTCGTGCCCGGCCTGGCGGACGACCTCACCACCGGCACCCTCGACGTGGACGTCCAGGTCGACGGCCCGGCCCGGCGCGAGCACGGCTGGACCGTCGAGGTGACAGCGGCCACGGCGCGGGGCCGTCGGCTCGCGACCACCGGCCGTCTGCAGTTCGGCGTGTGGGACGGTTCGAACCCTGCCGTCGCCACCATCAACGGCATGTTCACCGAGCCCGGCCGGGCGCGGGCGCAGCTGCACGTTCCGGGTATCACCCCGTGGTCGCACGAGGTGCCGCAGCGCTACCGGCTCACCGTCGAGCTCCGCGACCCGGCGGGCCAGGTCGTCCAGGCCGGTGCCCGCTGGACCGGGTTCCGCTCGGTCGAGGTCCGCGACCAGATGCTCCTGGTCAACGGCCAGCCGGTGGAGATCCACGGTGTGAACCTCCACGAGCACGACCCGCTCCTGGGCCGCACGGTCACCCGTGAGCAGACCCGCTTCGACCTGGTGCTCATGAAGGCCCACCACCTCAACGCGGTTCGCGCCGCGCACTACCCGCACGACGAGCACCTCGCCGAGCTGTGCGACGAGCTGGGCCTCTACCTGGTCGACGAGGCGAATGTGGAGACCCACGCCCGCCAGGCGTCGCTGTGCTTCGACCCCCGGTTCGACGGCGTCATCGAGGAGCGGGTCCGCCGTATGGTCCAGCGCGACGCAGCCCACCCCAGCATCGTCATGTGGTCGCTCGGCAACGAGTCCGGCTACGGCCCCGCCCACGACGCCGCGGCCGCCTGGGTGCGCCGCACCGACCCGTCCCGGCCACTCCACTACGAGGGTCCGGTCATGCACGACCTCTACGCGGACGCCCCGGTCACCGACGTGGTCTGCCCGATGTACCCGTCCATCTCGGACGCCGTGGCCCGTGCCACCAGCGGCACCGACACCCGCCGGCCCGTGGTCCTGTGCGAGTACTCGCACGCCATGGGCAACTCGTCGGGGTCGCTGGCCGACTACCGCCGGGCGGTGCGGGACACGCCCGGGTTCCAGGGCGGGTTCATCTGGGAGTGGCTCGAGCACGGCATCGCGCTCGACGGCCGCACGGGTCCGTCGGGCCGCCCGGTGTGGGGCTACGGCGGCGACTTCGGCGACACGCCGCACGACTCCAACTTCGTGTGCGACGGCCTGGTGGCCGCCGACCGCATGACGTACCCAGAGCTGGCCGAGGTCCGCTGGCTGGGCCGCCCGGCCGAGGTCACCGCCGTCGACGCCGCCAAGGGCCGGGTGCAGGTGGCCAACCACCGGTGGTTCACCGACCTCTCGGACCTGCGGGCCACGTGGACCCTCGCGGTCGACGGCCAGGCCCTGGCCACCGGCACGCTCGACGTCGCCGCGCTGTCCCCGCAGTCGTCCCGGGTCGTCGACCTGTCCGCCGACCCGGCCTGGGTACGTGCGACCGGACCCGCCGGTTCGACCGCCACGCTGACCGTCGAGTGGCACCAGCGGACCGCGACCGAGTGGTTCCCCAAGGGTGCGCTCGTGGGCTGGGACCAGATGGAGGTCCCTGTCCGGACCGCCCGCGGGCGGGTCCCGGTGCCGGCGACCCGTGCGACCGTCCCGGCGGGGGAGCGGACCCTCAACCAGGCGCCGTGGACGCCGACGGTGTTCCGGGCGCAGACCGACAACGACGGCCTCCGGGTGGGCTGGCTGCGCGGCATCCAGGGCCAGACGCTGCGCTGGGTCGACACGCTCGGCCTGGACCGCGCCGACTGGGTCCACGCGCTGTCGCGAGTGCGCCGCTCGGGCGAGGACGTGATCACCACGACCTCCGGCGAGCTGCGGCCCGCAGGCGAGGGGCCTGCAGTTGCAGTCCGCCACCGCACCGTGGCCCGGCCCGACGGGTGGACCCGGCTCGACGTCGTGCTCACCGTGCCCAAGGAGCTCGCCGACCTGCCTCGCGTCGGTCTGGAGCTCGAGCTGCCGGGGACCTGGGAGCACCTCGAGTGGCTGGGTGACGGCCCGCACGAGTCCTACCCGGACCGTGACGCCTCGCTACGCCAAGGTCGGTGGACGTCGACGGTGGCCGACCAGTACGTGGACTTCGTGGTGCCCCAGGAGCACGGTCGCCACAGTGGCCTGGGCTGGGTCGCCGTGCGTGACGCCGACTGTGGGCTCCTGGTGGTCGCCGCGACCGACGGCCTGTCGTTCACGGCCCGCCACCACGCGGACGCAGACCTTTGGGCCGCGACCCACACCGACGACCTCGCCCCGCTGCAGGGTGCCTCGCGCACATGGCTCTACCTGGACGCCGCCCACCGCGGGCTGGGCACCGCAGCCTGTGGGCCCGACGTGCTCGACCGCTACAAGGTCGGCACCGGCCGGTTCACCATCTCGGCCTGGTGCCGCGACCTGGGCCCCCGCGACGACGCAGCCGCCTGGGCCGCCGTGGCGCGGTCCGGCGTGCTGGAGGTCTGACGTGGACGGTGCCCTGACCATCTCGGCCGGACCGGTCACTGCAGAGGTCCTGCCGTACGGAGCGCACCTGGTCCGGCTGGACCTGCCCGACCGCGACGGACGCGCGGCCAGCTGCGTGGTCGCGCTCGGCGCGGCAGAGGACTACCGGGACCGTGCGCAGAACCCCTATCTGGGGTCGGTCGTCGGGCGATAGGCCAACCGCATCGGCGGCGCCCGGTTCCCGCTCGAGTACTTCCCGGTCGAGGTCGTCCCCAACGAGGGCCCGCACCAGCTGCACGGCGGGCCCGAGGGCTGGGACCGCAAGGTCTGGGACGTCGTCGAGCACACCGGGTCCCGGCTGGTGCTCGGCCTGGTCTCACCCGACGGCGACCAGGGGTTCCCCGGCACCGTGACGGCCACCGTCACCTATGACCTCTCCGTCGACGACGGCGGCAGGACCGTGCTCGAGCTGGTCATGGCCGCGACCGCCGACCGGTCGACCCCGGTCAACATGACCACCCACACCTACTGGAACCTCTCGGGCGACCCGTCGGCCACCGTCGAGGACCACCGCCTCACCGTGCCGGCGGAGTGGACCGTCGAGGTCGACCACGAGCTCCTGCCCACCGGTCGCCTCCCTCAGGTGGACGGCACACCGTTCGACCTGCGTGAGGGCCCCCGCCTGGGCGACGCCCTTCGGAGCCTGGTGGCGTCAGAGGGCCGCGGCCTGGACCGCTCCTACCTGCTCACGCACTCCATCGGCCGTGAGGTCTACGGCCTGCGCACCGCCGCCGACCTCTACGACCCGGTGTCCGGACGCTCGTTGACGCTGCAGACCAACCAGGACGCCGTGCACCTGTATGTGCCCGAGGGCCCCGTGGCCGGCCGCCCGGCGCGCGCCGGGGTGTGCCTCGAGACCGGCCAGCTGCCCGACGCCCTCAACCGGCCCGGGTTCAAGCCGAAGGTGCTGCGCATCAACGGCGAGTACCGCCACGTGCACCGCCTGACCTTCGGCGCGTCCTGACGCCCCAGTTCCGCACCGCCTGACCGCCTCGCCGACTTTGAAGAAATCCGACCGCTGGGGGCCGACATCATGCAAGGTCCACCACCCCGGCCCGACCTTGAAGAGAATCGACCGCTGAGCGGTCGGAACCCTGCAAGGTCGGGTGTGGGGCCCGGTCCGACTACTGGTCGAGGGT
>CAJANQ010000258.1 GCA_903941145.1 uncultured Actinomycetes bacterium | reverse complement strand
GCCGCTGCGGCCATCCGTGCGGCGCGCGGCGGGGCCCGGGTCACCGTGGTCGAGAAGGCCCAGCAGGGTCGGGACAAGATCTGCGGCGACGGCCTCACGCCTCGTGCGGTGCGTGCGCTCGACGAGCTGGGCGTGGACCTGGCCGACGCCCACCGGATCGACGGCCTGCGCATGGTGGCCAACCGGACGGTCCGCCAGCTCGAGTGGCCGGGTATCGACCCGTTCCCGGCCCACGGTGCCGTCTGGCCCCGCCGGCGGCTGGACGCGCGACTCATGGAGCTCGCCGCCGAGGCGGGCGCCGAGATCCTGTGGGGTACCGAGGCGCTCCCGGTCCTGGACGGCGGCCGTGTGGTCGGTGTCGAGGCCGACGGCAGGCGCTGGGACGCACCGCTCGTCGTGGTCGCCGCCGGCGCGCCCGGCGCCGTCGCCCGGATGCTGGGCGCGGACCGGGTGACCGACGAGCCGTTCGGCCTGGCCATCCGCACCTACGCCGAGTCGCCCCGCCACGCGGAGCGGTACCTGGAGGCGTGCCTCACGCTGCGCGACGCCAACGGCACGCCGGTCCCCGGCTACGGCTGGATGTTCCCGTGCGGCGACGGCACCGTGAACATCGGCGTCGGTGCGCTCAGCACCATGAAGGGGTTCAAGCAGCTCAACCTGAACCACATGCAGGACACCTACCGCTCGCTGGTGCAGGACTCGTGGGGCCTGGGTCCCGACCTGGAGCGCCCGCGTGCGTGGCGGCTGCCCATGAGCGTGCAGCGCCGTAGCGGCCCCGGCTGGGTCGCGGTCGGCGACGCCGCCGGCCTGGTCAACCCGATGAACGGCGAGGGCATCGACTACGGCCTCGAGTCGGGGATGCTCGCCGCCGACCGGTTCCTGGCCGACCCCGCCACGGCGCCCGCCACCTACGACGCAGAGGTGGGCGAGCGGTTCGACTCGTTCCTGCGCACCGGCCGACGTTTTTCGTTCCTCATCGGCCACCCATGGATCCTGCGCACCGGCCTTCGGTTCGCGGTGGGGACCCAGAGCGTCGCCGGCATCACGCTGCAGGTCATGGGCAACCTGGTCGACTCGTCCACCCCGGGTGCCGGCGGGTTCACCATGCGCACCGCCGACCGGGTCCTGGGCGCGGCTGACCCGCTCCTCCGGAAGACCCGGGCAGCGGCATAGACATGACGCTCGGTCGGCCGACCCGCACCCTGGTCACCGACGCGCTGCGCGCCGTGCCCGGCCTGGGCGGCGCCCGCGACCGGCTCGCCGGTGCCGTCGTCGGCCTGCTGACCGACGGCCAGGGCCCGGCCGACCTGGACGCCGAGGTCACCGTCGAGCATCCGGGCGACCCGGGTCTCTTCGGACCCGACTCGGTGACCTGGCGCATCCACTCCGACCTCTCGATGCTGGTCGGTGGCGTCCGGTCGCTGCTGGTCCAGGCGCTCCATCCGCTGGCCATGACCGGCGTGGCCCGCCACTCGAACTTCCGGGAGGACCCCCTGGGGCGTCTGGCCCGGACCGGCGCCTACGTCGGCGTCACCACCTTCGGCGCCGTGCCCGAGGCCGAGCAGATGATCCGGATGGTGCAGGCGGTGCACCGCTCGGTCGAGGGCGTCGCGGCTGACGGCCGGCCCTACTCGGCGTCGGACCCGGCCACGCTGGCCTGGGTGCACAACGTCGAGATCGACTCGTTCCTGCGGGCCTACCAGCGCTACGGCTCGGAGCGGCTCAGCGCCACCGACGCCGACCGCTACGTCGACGAGATGACGGCGGTGCTGACCCGGTTCGGCGTCGAGGACCCGGCACTCCTGCCGCGCACGGCGGCCGACCTGCAGCGCTGGATCCTCACCCACCCGGAGCAGGCACGGATCCCCGAGACCGGCGAGGCCGTGCGGTTCATGGTCCTGCCCCCGCTGCCGCCCACGTCGCTCCCGGCCTACGGGGTCCTGGCCGCTGCGGCGGTCGGACTCATTCCGGTGCGCCAGCGCAGGATGCTCGGCCTGGCTGCGCCCGTGCCGTTCTCGGCGCTGGACCGGCTGGGTCCGGTCGGCACGAGCGCCGGCCGGATGCTCGAGGGTGCGGCCGACCGCGCCGGCGAACTCTCGGCCGGGGTGTTCGACGTCGTGGCCGTGCGGCCTGCGGCCCAGACCATCATGGGCGTCATGGGCTGGGCGCTCGGGCCCGACTCGCCCGGTCGGGTGCTGGCCGAGCGGCGGGTCGCCGCCGGCGCCGCCGCCCCCTGACCTACTACAGGCCCTGCGGCGGCATGAGGCCGTTGAGCCCCTTGGCGGCACGCTCGTAGCAGCTCACCTTCAGGTGCAGGCCGTCGTCGAGCAGGCAGTCGGTGGCCACGTCCTCGCCCGAGCCGAGCAGCTCGGCCAGGTCCGCCGACTTCACCCACGGCCGTGACGCTGCGGCCGCTAGGGCCAGCCGGTGGATGCGCCGGTTGGTCAGGCCGACCCGGTCCTCCTCCGTGCGCAGGTGGCCGACCCAGAGCACGGTGGTGCCAGAGTCCTTGAAGGCGTCGAACGAGCGGGCCAGCCGGGTCGAGTACTCGGCGTCCCACGCCGCGCCGTCGGCGGTGTCGGCCGGGGCGAAGTTGGCGACGGTCTTCCCGTTCTCGTCGGTCAGGTCCTGCGCGTCGTTGGACCCGAGCGAGAGCACCAGCGCCTTGGGCGGGAAGTCCTTGGCCAGCGTTTCGAGCCGGCCGGGCCAGTCGACGTTGTCGGGCCGGGCCAGGCCGGTGCCGCCCACGCCGATCACCTTGGTCTGCGAGTTGGGGCGCGTCGCCACCTGCTCACGGACGGCCGGGCCGAGCCCGAACGAGATCGAGTCGCCGGCGACGGTGACCTTGTACGGCTCGGCGGTCTGGGTCGGAGCCTCGTTGGCGCTGCACCCGGCCGCGAGGAGGGCAACGAGCGCGAGCATCAGGACGGAGCGGCCAAGGTGTCGGTGCACGGCCCAAGTCTGACCGAGCCGGGCATGGACGGGTGGTCACCGCTGACCGTCTCGCCCGCCGGGGCCCCGACGCGGTGGACCCGACACGGCTATTCTTGCGCCCACAACTGTATGCGCAACCGCGTATGGACAGCTCGACTTCCCGGGGCACGAGGAGACGGCATGCGCATCGCGCAGATCGCACCCCCCTGGCTCACTGTGCCCCCGGCCCGCTACGGCGGGACCGAACGGGTGGTCTCGATGCTCGCCGAGGGGCTGATGGCCCGGGGCCACGACGTCACGCTCTTTGCGTCGGGCGGGTCGAGCACCGGTGCACGGCTGGTGAGCCCGCTCGAGGTGCCGCCGTCGGCGACCGAGCTGGGCAACGTGTGGGACGAGACCACGCACGTGCTCGACGCCTACCGCCGCGCGGACGAGTTCGACGTCATCCACGACCACACCGAGATGGGCCCGGCCGTCGGCTCGCTACTGGGCGGCGCGCCGGTCGTCCACACGCTGCACCAGACGTGGACGCCCCAGATCGTCCGGCTCTTCGAGCGGCTCGCCGACTCCGTGCACCTGGTTGCCATCAGCCACGCCCAGGCCGTCGCCGGACCCGACGTGCCGCTCGCCGGCGTCATCCACCACGGGCTCGACCTGACCGAGTTCACCGTGCCGGAGCAGAAGGAGGACCGGCTCATCTGGGTCGGGCGTGCCAGCCCGGACAAGGGTCCGGTCGAGGCCATCGAGATCGCCGAGCGGGTCGGCATGCCGCTCACGATGCTCATCAAGGTCGGCGAGCCCGACGAGCACCACTACTGGGAACAGGTGCTGTCGCAGCGGCTCACCCCGGGCGTGGAGGTCGTGCAGAACGCCGACCAGGCCACCAAGGTCCGCGAGCTGGGCCGGGCGAAAGGACTGCTGTTCCCCATCGACTGGGACGAGCCGTTCGGTCTCGTGATGATCGAGGCGCTGGCCTGCGGCACGCCCGTGGTGGCGACCCGCCGCGGCAGCGTCCAGGAGGTCGTGGACCACGGCACCACCGGGTTCCTGGTCGACCCCGACGACCGGGTGCGCGGGTCGGTTGCCGCGGTGGCCCACCTCGACGAGCTCTCGCCGGACGACTGCCGGCGCGCCGTCGAGCACCGGTTCAGCGCGACGCGGATGGTCGCGGCCTACGACCGGCTCTTCGAGCGGCTGTCACCGGCCCCCCGGAGCGCTGCGTCGATCGCGGCCCGGATATGACCGGCAGCGGCCAGTGGACCTACTCGGGGGAGATCGCCCGCGTCGGCGCCGAAGGCGCCGTCACGCTGGTCGACGAGCAGTCGTTCTGCCTCGCGAGCGCCAACGGCGACATTCTGCGCGCGTCGTCCCACGGACTGTTCGTGTTCGACAACCGGTTCCTCTCCGAGCTGCGCCTCACCATCGACGGACGGCCGGTCGAGACGCTCGGCGTGTCGTCGGAGGACCCGTCGGGCGCCACGTTCGTCGGCCGTCCCGAGTCGGTGCCCGAGGCCGACCGCGGCGAGGGCCGCCTGCTCGTGTTCAGGCGTCGGCGGGTGGGCCGCGGGCTGCTCGAGGAGATCGTGATCCGCAGCCACGACCCCGTGAACCGCACCCACCACGTTGAGCTGGAGGTCGACGCCGACTTTGCCGACATGTTCGCCGTCAAGGAGCGACGCGTGCACCGCCGGGGCCCGTCGCTCCACTCGTTCGAGCCGGACGGCCTGCACTTCTCGGCGCGTCGCGACGGCATCCAGCTCGAGACCCGGGTGACGAGCTCGGAGCCGGCGGCGTCGTCGCCCGGCCGGCTCTCGTGGACCGTCGAGCTGGCCCCGCGCGGCGAGTGGGCGCTGACCATCGGGGTGCGGGTCGCGGTGGACGGGGTCGACATCGAGCCGCGTCCGCAGTGCGGCGGCGCGCCCGAGCCCCACCACGAGCTGGGGGTCACGGTCGTCCCGGACCTGGTGGCGGAGCTCGACACCGACCACTCGACGCTGGGCCGGGCCGTCCGCCGCGGCGGCGCCGACCTGCGGGCGCTGCTGCTCACGGACCCGAGCCATCCCGACGACCCGGTGGTGGCCGCGGGTGCGCCGTGGTTCATGACGCTGTTCGGCCGCGACGCGCTCATCACCTCGCTGATGACCATGGTGGTCGACACGACCCTGGCCGTCGGCGTGCTGCGGACGCTCGCCCGCCTGCAGGGCCATGCCCGTGTGGCCGAGACCGAGGAGGAGCCGGGCCGGATCCTCCACGAGATCCGCTTCCACGACCGGCCGTCGTTCGCCATGGCCGAGGGCACCGTCTACTTCGGCACCGCGGACGCCACGCCGCTGTTCGTGGTCCTGCTCGGCGAGCTGCACCGCTGGGGCGTGCCGGAGGAGGTCGTGGACGAGCTCCTGCCCGCGGCGGACCTGGCGCTGGAGTGGATCGTCCGGATCGGTGACCGCGACGGCGACGGGTACGTCGAGTACGAGCGGGCCACGCCGCACGGTCTGGCCAACCAGGGCTGGAAGGACGCGTGGGACGCCCTCCGGCACCCCGACGGCACGTTCGCCGAGGGGCCCATCGCGCTGTGCGAGGTGCAGGCCTACTGCTACGCGGCGTTCATCGCCCGCGCCGAGATCGCCGAGCACCGACGCGACCTGCCGACCGCCACCCGCTGGCGCGAGCAGGCGGCCAACCTGGCTGAGGCGTTCCGCCGGGACTTCTGGGTCGACCGCAGCGCGGACGGCACTCCTGGGTTCGTGGCGTTCGCGCTCGACGGGGTGAAGCGACAGGTCGAGACCGTCACGTCGAACATGGGCCACTGCCTGGGCTGGGGACTGCTGACCCCGGAGCAGGAGGCCGACGTGGCCGCGCACCTCGTGGCCACGCCGCTGCACTCGGGCTGGGGACTGCGGACCATGGCGTCGACGATGGGTGCGTACGACCCGGTCAGCTACCACTGCGGCAGCGTGTGGCCGCACGACACGGCGTTCGTCGCGTGGCGGTTGCGCCGTGCCGGGTTCACGGACGCCTCGGTCCACCTGGTGGAGAGCCTGCTCGGCGTGTCGGACCACTTCGGCGGCCGGCTGCCCGAGCTCCTCGCCGGCGTGTCGCGCGCTGAGCTGCCGACCCCGGCGGTCTACCCGACGTCGTGCCTCCCGCAGGCCTGGGCGGCGGCGTCGCCCCTGCTGGCCGTGCGCACGCTGCTCGGACTCGAGCCCGACGTGCCGAACGGGGTCGTCCACCTGGACCCGGTGCTGCCCGACGGGTGCACCCGGCTGCGGCTGCACCACACGCCGGTCGGCACCCTCTCGGTCGAGACGGTGGGCGGGTCGTGGGGCGTGGGCGTGCCGAGCGTGGTGGCGGAGGGGCTGCCCGACGGGTGTGTCGTCCAGGCGGCCCGTCCCGAGACCCTCACCTGATCCCCCGGGGCGACAGGGAACTGGTGGGGCCCGGGACGGACCACCTGGACGACGAACTGGCCGCTCAGGCGGTGAGCGGCTCGGACCGGTTGCCCTGCACCTCGGCGTCGGGCAGTGCGCCGTGGCGGGGCGGGGTGCTGGCGGCGCGAAGGTCGACCTCGTTGCGCAGGCTGCCGAGCAGGTCGAGGTAGGCGTCGAGGACCCGGTCCGGGTGGAACTGGCGACCGACCTCGGCCGCCCGCTGGCTCATGGCCGCCGCCGTGCGGGGCCGGGCCAGGACGGTGCGGATGGCGCTCGTCATTGCGGCGCAGTCGCCCGGTGCGACCAGGATCCCGGCTCCGTCGGACAGCAGCTCGACCGCGTGCGGGAACGCGGTCGCCACGACCGGCCGGCCTGCGGCGAGCGCCTCGACCAGCGCGGCCGACGACGTGGTGTCGTGCGACTGGTACGGCAGCACGACGGCGTCCGCCTCGGCCAGCTTCCGTGCCAGCGCCGAGGCCGGCAGGTAGCCGTCCTGGACCAGGACCCGGTCGTCGACCTTGAGGGCCTTGGCCAGGATCCG
The DNA here is from genome assembly GCA_903941145.1 of uncultured Actinomycetes bacterium. GTDB lineage: Bacteria > Actinomycetota > Acidimicrobiia > Acidimicrobiales > Microtrichaceae > CAJANQ01. Next base: position 2,092 of record CAJANQ010000258.1, on the reverse strand, counting down.
CAGGCCCGAGCGGTAGTGCTCGCCCTCGAGGTCGAGCACGTCCGACGCTGTCGGTCCGCACACCTCGTAGCGGACGGGTGCAGAGAGGTCGTCGAGCTCGGCCACCGCTACGACGGCGTCCTCGACCGCCTTCTCCGGGTCGAGGAACCCGAACGTCAGCACGGTCGGCATCCCGTCGCGAGATGCCCGCCCGGGCCGCGGCATGCCGCTGTGCGGAGTGGCGGTGGGAGCGCCGAGGACCGCGGCCCGGGGGACGATGTGGACACGGTCGTGGTCGTCTGACCGCGACCGGCCGGAGAGTGTCAGGTCGACGTCGCCGTCGGCGGCGAGCGTGCGGCGCCTGGCGACCTCGCTCTGGACGACGACCGCGTCGGCCAGCCGGACCAGCCGTTGGATCTCGTCCCGGGACGCAGGGTCGGTGGCCGACGGCACGTCGTGGAGGACCAGGACCGTCGGGGCCGGGCAGCGCTGCAGGAACCGGACCAGTGGCGAGCCCGCCGCGTCGTCGGGACCATGGAGCCCGCCGTGGCCGTGCCGCGACAGCTGGTGGTGGACGACGACGGCGTCGGCGCCCGCCAGGACCCGGAGCCCGGCGCGCTCGGCGCCCTCGGTCCCGGCCCGCCACTCGGCGACGGTCGAGATCTGGTCCGACGAGGTCCACGGAAGGCGGCCCGGCTGCCGGTCGTTGGCGTCCTGGTGGTCGGTCACCGCCACCAGGCGCACCTCGGCACCCCGCTCGGCGAACTTGGACGCCATCCACGCCGTCTCCTCGGCCATGTTGCTGCGGTGCGGCGGCACGGGGCCGACCACGCCGATGGTGAGTCCGTCCGCGGCGGCGGGCCGCGTCCCCCCGGTGGTGCTCATGGCGCAGCGACCTTGATCTTCTCGGCGTGGACCTGCTCGCCGGCGGGGACACGGATCTCCAGCACGCCGTCGTGGTACTTGGCCTCGACGTCGTCCGCGCTGGTCCCCTTGGGGATCGGCAGCGTCCGTCGAAAGGTGCCGTACCGGATCTCTGAGTGGCGGTGCTGGGCGTCGCCGCCCTCGGTGCGCTCCTGACGGGTCACCCGCAGGTCCAGGTGGTGGTCGACGAGGCGCAGGTCGACGTCGGCGTCCGGGTCGATCCCGGGAGCGTCCACCCGGAGCTTGAGGGTGCCGTCCTCGACCGACTCGTCGACGCAGAGGAACGTGTCGCCGTCGAGGGGCATCCACCACAGGTCGGGGAGTCGACGACGTGCCGACCCGCTTCGGGCGTTCTCGGTGCGGAACGGGTCGGCCCGGAAGATGTCCGGAAGGCTCGGCGTGCGCATGGCTGCTCCCTTGAGGATGGTCGGAAGTTCAGTTCGGGGTGCCAGTCGGCGGCCGGAACGGCCCGGGCTGACGAGGACCGATGCAAGTGCCCGCGCGTCACCGGCCCGTCGCCGGACGATCAACTCAGTTACTATTCGTTGCACAACGAACTAGTTGGACCAGACGCTCCGGGACCCCCGGACCACAGAGGAGGTCGCATGACCATCCAGACGACAGTGCAGGTACCGCCAGGCTCGGGAAGGGGAGAGCGACCGAGGGTGGTGCTGGCCGACGACCGGGTGGCCGACCGCGCCGTGGTGGCCGACACGCTCGGCCATCACGGGTTCACCGTGACCGAGACGTCCACCGCCGAGCGTGTGCTGCAGCTGGTGGCGTCCTCGCCCACTGACGCTGTCGTGCTCGACCTGCGCCTGCCGGACCGCAGCGGGTTCGACGTGCTGCGAGAGCTGCAGTCCCGGCCGCACCTGGTGGTGGTTGCCGTGGGCGAGTCCAGCGACGAGTCCGACTGCGTCACCGCGCTCGAGCTGGGTGCCGACGACTACGTGGCGCGGCCGGTGCCGGCCCGCGAGCTGGTGGCGCGACTGCGCGCCGCCCTGCGTCGCGAGCAGGCCACGCCGATGGTCGTCGACTCCGTCCGCCGGTTCGGCGACATGGAGATCGACCTGCCGGCCAAGGAGGTGCGGCTGGAGGGACGGGCGATCCCGTTCACGGCCCGCGAGTTCGACCTGCTCGCCTTCATGTCGGCCCAGCCCCGGCGCGTCTACTCGCGCAAGCAGCTGCT
>CAJANQ010000257.1 GCA_903941145.1 uncultured Actinomycetes bacterium | reverse complement strand
GCGAGTCCGAGCCCGAGGCCAGGATGCCCAGCACGATCGCGGCAAGACCGACCAGCACGACCGCGACCACGGCCACAAGGAACAGCTTCGGCCGCCAGCCGTCGCGCTCGACGACGTCGGACACCGGGACCGGCTCGTCGTCGGCGGGCAGCGGTTCGTCCTCGGCGGCGCGTGCCGCGGCCTCGGCCGGGGTCTCGGTCTCGAACGTGGCGTCGTCGTCCGCGAGGGGCGCCACTACCGGTGGGAGGTTCGCGGTCGTGTCGACGTCGCCAGACACCTCGTCCGACTCGTCCTGGGCGGCGACGAGCAGGGCCTCGATGTCCGACAGGTCGGCCGGCGGCACCACGACACGGCGCACCCGGTCGTCGACCGGGCCGGCCGGCAGCACGGCGTCGACCACGTCGACGACCACCGTGGTGATGTTGTCGCGCCCGCCGGCGACCTCTGCCCGCTGAGCCAGCAGCTGTGCCGCCACCGTCGGGTCGTCGGCCGACTTCAGGACCTCGGAGATCTGCTGGTTGGTGATCTCGTTGAACAGGCCGTCGCTGCAGAGCAGGAACCGGTCCCCCTGCGCCGGGGTCAGCACCCAGGCGTCGACCTCGACGACGGCCTCGACGCCGAGTGCGCGTGTCAGGACGTTGCGCTGGGGGTGGACCTCTGCCTCTTCGGGCGTGAGTCGGCCGTCGCGCACCAGCGCCTCGACCAGCGAGTGGTCCTCGGTGATCTGGGTCAGCACGCCCGACCCGTAGTGGTAGATGCGGCTGTCACCGACGTTGAGCGCGATGAGCTTCTCTTCGCCGTCGTCCATCACGGTGCCCAGCACGCACACGGTGGTGCCCATGCCGTGGAGCTCGGGGTTCTCTGCCGCCCGGTCGTGGATCCGGCGGTTGGCCAGGTGCACGGCACCGACCATCTCGCCCGGCTCACGCATGCCCACCACGGCGCGCAGTGTGGTCACCGTGTCCTCCGAGGCGACCTCACCGGCCAGGTGACCGCCCATGCCGTCGGCCACGGCCACCAGACCGGCGTCCACCAGGAAGTTGTCCTCGTTGGCCTGACGGACCCTGCCCACGAGCGTCTCGGCGCCGGCGACGAGCTGCATCACCGCACCTCCAGCACGACGTTGCCGATCTGGATCTGGTCACCCGGTCGGACGGGCCGCTGACCGGTGGCCCGCTCGCCGTTCACCCAGGTGCCGTTGGTGGACCCCAGGTCCTCGACGAACGCCGAGCCGCCGCGGACGAAGAACTTGGCGTGCTGCTGACTCACGAACTGCTCGTCGAGCACGACCGAGCAGCCGGCATGACGCCCGGCCACGAGCTCCTGGGCCAGCGACCACTGCGAGCCGGCACGGCCGGGCGGTGAGGTCGCGACCAGCACGGTCGGCACCGCGGCCGCCTTCTTGCGGGTGGTCGGGACCTTGGGCGCCTTGGGCATGCGCGGCGCGGCGGGCTGCGAGGACGTGGGCTGGCCCGCGCCCTCCGGCACGGGGAACTTGGGCGGGTTGACCTCGGTCCAGACCGCCCGCAGGACGCGCAGGAAGAACAGGTAGAGCAGCGCCAGCAGGCACAGCTTCAGGATGGTGAGGAGCTGTTCCGGCACCCCTACGACGCCTCGAACCGCATCGTGGTGTTCCCGAACTGCACCTGGTCGCCGTCGGCGAGGACGTACATCTGGGTGATGCGCTGGCCGTTGACCTTGGTGCCGTTGAGCGCGCCCAGGTCGACCAGGGCGAACCCGTTGGCCACCGGTCGCACCTCGGCGTGGCGGCGGCTCGCGTTGGGGTCGCCGAGGACGATATCGGCCGACGTGTCACGGCCGATCGTCACGACGAACTCGCCCAGCTCGACCCGGTCGCCGGTCGGCAGCACCAGCGAACCCGGACCGTGCGGCGACTCGGCGAACCGCGCCGTCACCTGGGGCACCCCGTCGCTCACCGAGTCGCTCGTCGCGATCTCGACCGAGACCGGCCCCACGAACGTGCACTGTTCGTCGCGTCCGTGCTCACGTGCCGCCTCGGCCAGCTCACGGCGGAGCGACACGTCGACGTCGCCCAGCGACTCGTGGTCCTTGGGCGAGAGCAGGAAGTCGAACTGGTTCGGCATCATCGACCGGCCGTCGACCCCGACGCGGCGTTGCTGGTCCATCTCCCGGACCAGCTTGCGGCCCAGCTCGACGGGGCTCAACGAGGTCTTGAAGAGGCGCGCGAAGGTGCCCTCGACCGCGTTCTCGAGTCGCTGCTCGAACCCTTTGATGCCCACGGGACCACCCTAGCGACGGCCCGGGGTCCGGCTGGGGCCGCGCACTCTGCAGCGGTCTCCGGGCTTGGGAACCGGGCCGGGGCGTGCGCTACGGTGTCGGCTCTTCACTCGCGCGAGTGGCGGAATTGGCAGACGCGCAGGATTCAGGTTCCTGTGCCCG
>CAJANQ010000256.1 GCA_903941145.1 uncultured Actinomycetes bacterium | reverse complement strand
GGCGAGGACGCCCCGTCGAGGAACGAGAACGACGAGTGGCAGTGCAGCTCGGCGTACGGGACGGCGCCCGCCGGGCGCGGCACCGCCAGGGCCTCGTAGGGCGCCCGCCTGGAGGACCACGCAGGACTGTCGCCTCCGTCGCCGGGGTACTCCTCGTGGCGCGGCCGGACCGGCAGCCGGTCGGAGAGCCGGCCCTCGATCTCGGACCACGGGACGCCCGGGTTGATGAACCCCATGGGCCGAGACTATCGAACATGTGTTCGAGTATCGACCCGGGACTTCCGGCCGTAGCCTTGGACCCCATGAGCACCGACTCCCCTGCCGCCCCTGACCAGACCGACCTCGCTGCAGCGGATGTCGCCTGGGACCTGTCCACGCTGCTCGACGGGCGCTCCTCCGACGACCTGCTCGACGAGGCCGAGGAGCTCACCGTCGCGCTCGAGGCGTACCGGGGCCGGATCGCCGGACTGAGCCCGGCGGAGTTCGCCGAGATGATGACGGTCATGGCCCGGCTCTGGGACTGCCAGGGCCGCGTCGGGGGCTACACGAGCCTCAAGTACACCGAGAACGTCGCCGACCCGGCGTCGCAGGCCGCGATGATGGCCGTGCAGGAACGCCTGACCCCGATGGCCACGCGGCTCGTGTTCATCGAGATCGAGTTCGCCGAGCTGACCGACGAGCAGGTCGAGGCCCTCCTCGCCGACCCGGTCCTCGACTTCTGCGCCCACCATCTCCGTGGCCTCCGCAAGTTCCGGCCCCACCTGCTCAGCGAGGCCGAGGAGCGGGTCCTGACCGAGAAGTCGGTGTCGGGCTCCTCCGCGTGGGTCCGGCTGTTCGACGAGCTCACCTCGTCGGTGCAGGTCGAGCTGCCCGGCGCACTCGTCGGCAGCGAGGACGAGACCGCCACGGTCGCGCTCGAGCAGGGCCTCGCCATGCTGCAGCACCCCGACCGTGAGGTCCGCCAGACCGCGGCGCTCGCCGTGACCGCCGGCCTCGAGCCCGGACTGCGCACCCGCGCCTACGTGTTCAACACCCTCCTGCTCGACAAGCGGGTCGACGACGGCCTGCGCAGCTACGACTCGTGGATCTCGTCGCGGAACCTGGCCAACGAGGCGACGGACGAGTCGGTGGCCGCGCTCGTGGAGGCCGTGCAGAGCCGCTACGACCTGCCGCAGCGCTGGTACTCGCTCAAGGCTCAGGTGCTCGGCGTCCCGAAGCTGGCCGACTACGACCGCATGGCGTCGGTGGCGGCCGACGAGAGCGAGGTCGGCTGGGACGAGGCCCGCACGACCGTGCTCGCTGCCTACCGCAGCTTCTCCCCCGAGCTGGCCGACGTGGCCGAGCAGTTCTTCGACGGTTCGTGGATCGACGCGCCGGTCCGGCCCGGCAAGCGGCCCGGAGCGTTCTGCGCGTACACCGTGCCGTCGCACCACCCGTACCTGCTCCTCAACTGGACCGGTCGGGCCCGCGACGTCGCGACCCTGGCCCACGAGCTGGGCCACGGCCTCCACGCGATGCTCGCCCGGGAGCAGGGCATCTACCACCAGACCACCCCGCTGACGCTCGCCGAGACGGCGTCGGTGTTCGGCGAGACGGTGACCAGCTCGGCGCTGCTCGCCCAGATCGGCGACCCCAACACCCGGTTCGCACTCCTGGCCTCGACGCTCGAGGACTCCATCGCCACGGTGTTCCGCCAGGTGGCCATGAACCGGTTCGAGGAGGCGGTCCACACCGAGCGCCGTGAGGTCGGCGAGCTGGCCGTCGAGCGCTTCGGCGAGCTGTGGGTCGAGACCCAGTCGGCCATGCTCGGCGACTCGGTCGAGCTCAGCGAGGGCTACTCGACCTGGTGGTCGTACATCCCCCACTTCATCGGCACGCCCGGGTACGTGTACGCCTACGCCTACGGACAGCTGCTCGCACTGTCCGTCTACGCCCGCTACCAGGCCCGCGGCCAGGAGTTCGTGCCGGCCTACCTGGAGCTGCTCCGGGCCGGCGGGTCCCGCTCACCCGAGGAGCTCGGCCGGATCGTGGACTGCGACCTCGAGGACCCCGGGTTCTGGATCGCCGGGCTCGACATCGTCGAGGGCCAGCTCGACGCTGCCGCCGAGGCGGCGACGGCCGCCGGCCGGATCTAGGACGGGGCGCCGCCCCAGCACCGGCTGCAGCCCCGAGGGTCCACCTTCCCGGCCGGGCGCACCCGTACCATTTCCGCACGGGGACCCGTCCAGACATGGACGTGTCCCAGCTGGGGCAGGAGGTACAAGGTGCTGGGATCGTCACCACAGCTGAGCGCTGCTGTGGTCGCGCTGCTCGACGACGGCATCTGGGTCCTCGACCCTGCCTCGGGCACGATCCTCGACACCAACGCGGCCGCCGCCGAGCAGGTCGGCACCGTCCCCCACCTGCTGGTCGGCCGGACCCTCGGCGAGCTCCTCACCCCGCCCATGTCGGTGGCCGAGTGGATCACCGTCGTCCGCACGGTCGACCACCTCGGCGCCCACACGATCGCCATGTCGCTCGTCGGGCCCGACGGCGCTGTGACCCCCGCCGAGGTCACCGTGACCCGCCATCGCACCGACGACGCCGACGTGATCGTCGCCCGGTCGACCGACGCCTCGGAACGGCTGTGGCTGCACGCCGCGTCCCGGGCCGAACGCGACCGCCTGGAGTCCACCGTCGCCTCGCTCGGCGAGGCCGTCGCCGTCGCCGACCGCAGCGGCCGCATCTGCACGGTGAACGACCTGTTCTGCCAGATGGTGGGACTGCCGGCCGAGCGCATCCTGGACCGCTCGGTCTTCGACCCGCCGTGGACGGCGCTCGACACCGACGGCACCCCGCTGCCGACCGAGTCCACCCCGGCGGTGCTCAGCCTCCGCCAGCACCAGGCCGTGCGTGACGTCGACATGGCCGTCGACCGCCCGGTCGACGGCGGCACCCGCAGCGAGCGGCGCTGGATCCGCGCCACGGCAGTGCCCCGCTCTGGCCCTGGCGGGCTGGACGGCACGGTCCTCACGCTCACCGACCTGACCGAGACCCGCCGCACGGAGCAGTACCTGCAGCGACTGGCGACCTCTGACGCACTCACCGGCCTGGCGACCCGGCCCCGGATCGGCGAGATCGTCGCCACCGCGGTCGAGCTGGGCGGCGGCACCCGCGTCGGCGTGCTGCACGTCGACATCGACAACTTCCGCACGGTCAACGACACGTTCGGCCCCACCACCGGCGACCGGGTGCTGGCCGAGGTGGCCACCAGGCTGCGGGACCTCGAGGAGCGCCGGCTCGACCTGGGCCGCATCGGCGTGGACGAGTTCTTGGTGGTCCTGGTCGGCGACGGACCGAGCCTGACCTTCGACGCCCGGCTCCGACGGCTGGGCGAAGAGGTGCAGCGGCGCCTCGAGCGCCCGCTCGAGCTGGACGGCCTGGAGCTGCACCTGACGGCGTCGGTCGGCATCGCCCGCACGCCTGACGACGGCACCGACGGCACCACCCTCCTCCGGGCGGCTGAGCGTGCGCTGTCCGCCGGACGCCACGCCGGACGCCACCAGCTCAGGTTCTACGACGCGTCGCTCGACGAGCGCACCCGTGAGGGCATCGAGCTCGACCGGGACCTGCGTCTGGCCGTGGCCCAGCGCAAGCTCGAGGTCCACTACCAGCCCATCATCGACCTGCACACCGGCGCAGTGGCGGCCGCCGAGGCGCTCGTGCGCTGGACGCACCCCGAGCGCGGCCCCATCTCCCCGGCGAACTTCATCCCCGCCGCCGAGGCCACCGGCTCGATCGCAGCGATCGGCGACCTGGTGCTCAACACAGTGGCCGAGGACCTGGCCGGCTGGAACGCCGTGTCGCTCTTCCCCCACGGCGCCCGGGTGGCCGTGAACATCTCGACCAGCGAGTTCGAGCACCGCGGGTTCGTCGACCGGCTCGCTGCGACCCTCGACCGCTCGGACGTCTCACCGTCGCAGATCGAGCTGGAGATCACCGAGACCCTGCTCATGGAGGACCTCACCACGAGCGCGCTGCGGCTCGAGGCCCTCGACGAACTGGGCTTCCTGGTCGCCCTCGACGACTTCGGCACCGGGTACTCGTCGCTCAGCTACCTGCACACGCTGCCGCTGCACACGCTCAAGATCGACCGCCGTTTCGTGGGCGACCTGCGCGACGGACGGTCGTCCACCATCACCCGGGCGATCCTGTCGCTGGCCCGCAACCTGGGCATCGTCGCGGTGGCCGAGGGCGTGGAGACCGAGGAGCAGCGCCGGTTCCTGACCGACGCAGGGTGCGACCAGGTCCAGGGCTTCCTCATCGCCCCGCCGCTGCCGAAGGCTGCGTTCGAGCGGTTCTTGGCCGAGCGCCGGCCGCTGGTGCAGCTGCCGGAGCCGGCCGCAGGCGCCGCGCTGGCGCCGCAGGCCGACTTCCACCTGGCCTAGTGCATGTGGCGCTGACCCGTTGGGGTCAGACGGTCACTTGACGACGACGGTGGAGCCGACGGGCACGTTGCCGTAGATCCAGGCGGCGTTGAGGTCCGCCATGCGGATGCAGCCGTGCGAGACGGGACGGATGCCGAGCGGCGTGGCGAGCGGGCGGCCGTTCTTGCGGGGGATCCCGTGGAACCCGATGCCACCACGGAAGCGGGTCATGAAGCGCATGGTGACCGACGGATCGCCCTCGGCGCTGGTGAGGGACGACTTGGAGTAGACGCGGAAGGTGCCCCGAGGAGTCTGGCCACGGGCGCCCGACGAGACCGGGATGTCCTTGACCAGCGCGCCGTTCAGGTACACGTAGGCGTGCTGGCGGCCGAGCGAGATGAAGACGGACCAGCCACGGGCCCGGGGCGCGGGCGGCGGG
>CAJANQ010000255.1 GCA_903941145.1 uncultured Actinomycetes bacterium | reverse complement strand
GGCTCCGGGATGTTCTCGCCCTTGACGATCGCCTCGTAGACCTTGACGCGGCCAAGGGTGTCGTCGGACTTGATGGTGAGGAGCTCCTGCAGGCAGTAGGCGGCGCCGTACGCCTCGAGGGCCCACACCTCCATCTCGCCGAAGCGCTGGCCACCGAACTGCGCCTTACCGCCCAGCGGCTGCTGGGTGATCATGGAGTACGGGCCGGTCGACCGGGCGTGGATCTTGTCGTCCACGAGGTGGGACAGCTTCAGGATGTACTTGTACCCGACCGTGACCGGGTTGTCGTACGCCTCGCCGGTGCGGCCGTTGTAGAGGGTGACCTTGCCGTTCAGCCCGATCAGTCGGCCGTTGTCGCCGTACTCGGAGTACTCCGACTCGGGGCGCAGGTTCTCGAAGATCTTCTTGATCGTCGGGTGCTTGCCGGCGAGCTCGGTCTCGTCCCACTTGGCGCCGTCGAAGACCGGCGTGGCGACCATCTGCGCCGCCCGGGTGACCGGACGGGTCTTGGTCTCGGTGCCACGACGTGCCGGCTCGCCGACCTCCTTGTCGCCGTCCTTCCAGCCCCAGCGTGCCGCCCAGCCGAGGTGCGTCTCGAGCACCTGGCCGACGTTCATGCGGGACGGGACGCCCAGCGGGTTCAGGATGATGTCGACGGGCGTGCCGTCCTCGAGGAAGGGCATGTCCTGGAGCGGAAGGATCCGCGAGATGACGCCCTTGTTGCCGTGGCGGCCGGCGAGCTTGTCGCCCACCGAGATCTTGCGCTTCTGGGCCACGTAGACCCGGACGAGCTGGTTGACGCCCGGCGGGAGCTCGGTCTCGGACTCACGGGTGAAGACCTTGACGTCGATGACCTTGCCGTTCTCGCCGTGCGGGACCTTGAGGGACGTGTCACGCACCTCGCGGGCCTTCTCGCCGAAGATGGCGCGGAGCAGTCGCTCCTCGGGGGTGAGCTCGGTCTCGCCCTTCGGGGTGACCTTGCCGACCAGGACGTCGCCGGGGCCGACCTCGGCGCCGATGCGGATGATGCCGCGTTCGTCGAGGTCTGCCAGCACGTCCTCGGAGAGGTTCGGGATGTCCCGGGTGATCTCTTCCGGGCCGAGCTTGGTGTCACGGGCGTCGATCTCGTGCTCGTGGATGTGGATCGACGTCAGGACGTCGTCGCGGACCAGGCGCTCCGAGAGGATGATGGCGTCCTCGTAGTTGTAGCCCTCCCACGGCATGAAGGCGACGAGGAGGTTCTTGCCGAGCGCCAGCTCGCCGTTGTCGGTCGAGGGGCCCTCTGCGAGGACGTCGCCGGCCGACACCTTGTCGCCGACGGTGACGCGGGGGCGGTGGTTGATGCAGGAGTTCTGGTTGGAACGCTCGAACTTGTGCAGACGGTGCGTCTGGCGGCCGGCCTTCTTGTACTCGACGACGATGTGCGTGCCGTCGACCTCCATCACGGTGCCGTCCTCGAGGGCGAGCACCATGTCGGCGGCGTCTCGGGCCGCACGCAGCTCGATGCCGGTACCGATGAACGGCGCCTCCGGACGGAGGAGCGGCACGGCCTGGCGCTGCATGTTGGCGCCCATGAGGGCACGGTTGGCGTCGTCGTGCTCGAGGAACGGGATGAGCGCCGTGGCGACCGAGACGATCTGTCGCGGCGACACGTCCATGAGCTGGACCTCGGAGGGGTCCACCGAGGAGATCTCGGTGGTCGCGCCGAGGAACTCGTCACGCTCGAGCTGCAGGCGGAGGTCCGAGAGGGACGCGGCCTGCGGGGAGCGGCGCACCAGCACGCGGTCGCCGGCGAAGGTGCCGTTGGGGTTGAGCGGCGTGTTCGCCTGGGCGACGACGTACTCCTCCTCCTCGTCAGCAGACAGGAACAGGATCTCGTCGAGGACCTTGCCGTTCTTCACGACCCGGTACGGCGTCTCGATGAAGCCGAACCGGTTGACGCGGGCATAGGTCGCGAGCGCACCGATGAGGCCGATGTTCGGACCCTCGGGGGTCTCGATCGGGCACATACGGCCGTAGTGGGAGAAGTGGACGTCACGGACCTCGAAGCCGGCCCGCTCACGCGAGAGGCCGCCGGGGCCGAGGGCGGAGAGGCGACGGCGGTGGGTCAGGCCCGAGAGCGGGTTGACCTGGTCCATGAACTGCGACAGCTGCGAGGTTCCGAAGAACTCCTTGATGGCTGCGACCACCGGGCGGATGTTGATCAGCGTGGTCGGCGTGATCGCCTCTTCGTCCTGCGTGGTCATGCGCTCGCGGACGACGCGCTCCATGCGGGACAGGCCGATGCGGACCTGGTTCTGGATGAGCTCGCC
>CAJANQ010000254.1 GCA_903941145.1 uncultured Actinomycetes bacterium | reverse complement strand
TTCGAGGGGGTCGACCCCGTCTCGGCCGTGACCATCCGTGACCTGCTCGACCGCTATCGGCGGTCGGGCGGCACCGTGGTGTTCTCCAGCCACGTCATGGACCTGGTGGAGCGGTTCTGCGACCACGTCGCCGTCATGGCCCACGGCAGGCTGCTGGCGGTCGGACCGACCGACCAGGTGCGCGCCGGCGGACGGCTCGAGGACGCGTTCATCTCGATGGTCGGCGCCGAGAAGGTGGGCGACGACCAGCTCGGCTGGCTCGAGGGCGAATGAACGACCCGTTCCCGGCGAGCGGGGTGAAGATCGGCGGCCTGGCCGGGGCCGGCACGTGGCGCGCCGTGAAGGTCATGGTGGGGATCAAGCGGTCGCTCCTGTTCGGCGGGCTGCGCGGCAGTGCCCAGCAGCGGCTCCAGACGGCCCTGGCGCTGGTCTTCTCGTTCGGCCTGGGCTGCTTCGGCCTGGCCGTGTTCGCCACGCTGGGCACGGCGTTCGTCGCCGGCGACGAGATCATCGTCGTGGTCCTGCCCGTGCTCGTCCTGGGGATCGGCCTGCTCGCCGCCGCCGCCGGCGTCGAGACCACGATCGACGTCCGCAACCTGTCGACCGAGCCGCTCACCGCGCACGAGTTCGGCACGGCCACGCTGGCCGCAGCGCTGTTCGGCCCGCCGGCGCTGATGGCGGGCATCTCGGGCATCGGCCTGGGACTTGGCTGGGGGCGCCCGACGCTGCTCACGGTCCTGGTGGTCACGCTGGTCGTGGTGGGGTGGTGGGCCACGCTGCTGCTGGTCAGCCGCACCGCCGCCAACCTGCTCGGCGTGCTGGCCATCGGCCGGTTCCGGCAGGTCGCACAGACCCTCGCCGCGCTGGCCAGCCTGGCGGTGTGGTTCACCGCCCAGGCCGCCGCGAACAGCCTCTCGCAGTGGGACCGCGCCCGCTGGGCCCAGCTGGCGGAGAAGTTCGAGTGGACCCCGCCGGGCCAGCTGGGCCGTGCCCTCGGCCTGGCCGCCTCCCGGCCGTCGGAGGCACTCGTGCACCTGCTGCTCGGCGTGGCCTGGCTGCCGCTGCTGTGGGTGGTCCACACGGTCACGACCCGACAGCTGTCGATCTCTCCGTCGCGGCCCGGTGCCGACACGCGGCGGATCCGCACCGGCGAGGCCGGCATCCGCGCCGGGCTGCTGCGGTTCCTCCCGGACACCCCGGCGTTCGCCATCACGGCACGCACCATGCGGACCAAGGTCCGGACGCCGCGCGAGGCCGTGAACTCGGTGGTCGCCTTCGTGGTCGGCGTCGGCGCGCTCGTCCTGGGGCCGGTGCTCGCAGGGAACCCTGACGGCCGCATCGTGCTGGCCGCCGGGCTGCTGCACTTCGCCGTCCTGTTCGAGGGCAACAACACCTTCGGGTTCGACGGTCCGGCGCTGTGGATGGAGGTCATGGCCGGTGCCGACGGCCGCACCCTGGCCCGGGGCAAGGCCGCCACGTCGGTGGTCACCATGGTGGTGCCGGCGCTGCTGCTCGTCGTCTCGCTCGCCGCCGTGTCGGGCGGGTGGCGCTGGGTCCCGGCCGGACTCCTGCTGGCGCTCGGGTCGATGCTGCTGGCCGCCGGCGCGTCGGTCGCCAGCGCCGCAGCCGCACCGTTCTCCGTGCCCGACAGCCCCAACCCGTTCGCCGCCGGCGACACCGGCCAGGGGTGCCTCGCCGGCGGGATCCTGGCCATCGACATGATCGCCCTGGCCGTCGTGTCGGTCCCGGTGGCGCTGGCCGTGTGGTGGGCGTCCCTGCAGTCGCCAGAACTGACGGCGCTCGTCGCGCTGGTCGCGCCGTTGGCGGGGCTCGGGGTCCTCTGGGGCGGGATCGCACTGGCGTCCAAGATCCTCACCGGCCACGAGCACGAGCTGGTCCAGAAGGTCACCCCGGCCCGCTGACCCGGCCTGTCAGACTCGTCGTCCATGGAGATCAACAACCTGTTCGGGCTGCCGGCCCACCCCCTGCTGGTCCACGCACCCATCGTGCTGGTCCCGCTCTGCTTCCTCGCCGCCATCTTCATGGCCGCCAAGCCCGAATGGCGACGGCGGTACGGCGTCCCGACCGCGGTGCTCGCCGTGGTCGCGGCCATCTCGGTGCAGCTGGCCGAGGGGTCGGGCGAGGCGCTCGAGGAGCGGGTCCGTGAGACCAACCTGGTGGAGCGGCACGCAGAGATCGCCGAGCTGGCAAAGCCGTTCGTGTTCCTGTTCGCGCTGGCGCTCGTCGCGGTCGTCGTGTGGGACCTGGTGCAGGGGCGCAGGGTTGCGGGTGACGGGGTGGAGACCGCGTCGTCCTCCACGGGATGGCAGGCGACCGTGTCCCGGCTCGTCCCGGTCGCGATGGTCGTGACGGTCCTGCTCGGCGGTGCTGCCACCTACGAGATCGTGCAGACCGGCCATTCCGGCGCCAAGGCAGCGTGGGACAACACGCCCCCGGCCAGGGGCTAGTTCAGTCCTGGTCCGGCTGACGCTGGTCGCCGCGGGGTCCGTGGGCCTGCCACCGTCGGCCGCGCCAGCGGAAGAACTCCCTGATCCCGGCCACGGCGAGCAGCCCTACGGCCACGAGCACCAGCGTCATCCGACCGCCCGCCACTCGTCACGGCCGGCGCGTACTGCCGTCGCCGAGACCTCGTGCAGGTGCTCGGCCACGTCGAGGACCACCAGGGTGACGCCCAACGCACCGGCCTGGTCGACCAGACCGTCGAGCGGCTGACCGGCCCGGGGTCCGACCGCGACCGTCGGCAGCCGCCGCACGGCGTCGTCCCGCTCGGCGTCGTCGGCGTACCAGACGGGGTCCAGGACCTGGGCGAGCTTGTCGGCGCCCAGGACCAGGGCGTCGAACCCGTCGGCCACCTCGGCGAGCAGGCGTGCGGTCGTGACCACGACGCCCCAGCCCGGTCGGTCGGCCACGGCGGTGCGCAGGTCGGCCACCCGCTCGTCGAGCGTCAGGTCCAGGTGCGGCTTGCCCAGGGCGTCGCGCGACACCGAGAGCTCGAGGCGGTCCAGGCCGAGCACCTCGACGGCCGCGTCGGCCAGCGCCACGTGGGCGACGGTGAGCGGGTCGAAACTGCCCGGGAACACCCCCCGGCGGACGGTCGGCGCCATGGGCGGCACGGTACTGCGTTCACCGGCTGCCTTCCGGACGGCCCCCTCGCCCGGTAGAACGCACCCATGGGCATCGTCGGAGCAGGTGACGAGGTAGTCGACGTCGTCGACGCGGAGGACCGGGTCGTGGGCACGGCTACCCGGGCCGATATGCGGGCCCGGCGACTGCGGCACCGGTGCACGTTCGTGGTGGTGCGGTCGACGGCGGGGGAGGTGCTCGTCCACCGGCGCTCGGAGCGCAAGGACCTGTGGCCCGGCCACTGGGACCTGTGCGCCGGTGGCGTCGTGGGGGCCGGCGAGGACTGGGAGCCTGCGGCGCGGCGCGAGCTGGCCGAGGAGCTCGGGGTGACCGACGCCACGCTGGAGCCGCTCGGCACCGGCACCTACGAGGACCCGTTCGTCGCCGAGGTCGCCAGGGTCTGGGCCACGGTCCACGACGGTCCGTTCACGTTCACCGACGACGAGGTCGTCGAGGCGCGGTTCGTGACCCTCGAGGAGCTCGCCGACCTGCTGGCCGCCCAGCCGTTCGTCCCGGACTCCCGGGCAATCGTGTTGCCGTTGCTCCGGTAGCGGGGGCAGACTGCTTCGCCCCCCTTTCCCTCGGAAATCGCAGACGCTGAGCCCCATGACCACACGCACGAACGGCGGATCCGCCCTCATCAAGTCGCTCGAGATGGAGGGCGTGGAGGTCATCTTCGGCCTGCCCGGCGGGGCCATCCTTCCGGTCTACGACCCGATCATCGACAGCCCGATCCGCCACATCCTCGTGCGCCACGAGCAGGGCGCCGGCCACATGGCCGAGGGGTACGCGGTGGCCACCGGCCGTCCCGGCGTCGCCATGGTCACCTCGGGCCCGGCGGCCACGAACATCGTGACGCCGCTCGCGGACGCCTACATGGACTCGATCCCGATGGTGGTCATCACGGGCCAGGTGCCGGTCCCGGCCATCGGCACCGACGCCTTCCAGGAGGTCGACACGACCGGCATGACGCGGTCGGTCACCAAGCACAACGAGTTGGTGACCCGGGCCGAGGACATCCCGCTCATCATCCGCCAGGCGTTCCACATCGCCACGACCGGCCGTCCGGGCCCGGTGCTCGTCGACATCCCCAAGGACGTCGTCGACCCCAAGAACCCGGCCTCGACGATGGACTGGTACTGGCCGACCGACGACGAGGTCGCCAGCAGCCTCCCCGGCTACAAGCCCACCACCAAGGGCCACCCCAAGAAGATCCGCGAGGCCGCGGACATGATGCTCACCGCCAAACGGCCCGTGCTCTACGTGGGCGGCGGCATCCTCAAGGCCCGTGCGGCCGAGGCGCTGCGAGAGCTGGCCGAGCTCATGGGCATCCCGGTGGTGACCACGCTCATGGCCCGTGGTGCGTTCCCTGACGACCACGAGCTGTGCCTGGGCATGCCGGGCATGCACGGCAACTACACCGCCGTCACCGCGATGCAGCGGTCCGACCTGCTGGTCGCGCTGGGCAGCCGGTTCGACGACCGTGTGGTCGGCAAGCTCGACGGGTTCGCCCCCGACGCCAAGATCATCCACGTCGACATCGACCCCGCCGAGCTGGGCAAGGTCCGCCGTCCCGACGTGCCGATCGTCGGCGACTGCCGCCTGGTGATCGAGGAGCTCGTCAAGGTCCTCAAGGAGAAGGGCGCCGGTGCCCCCGGCGTGGGCCCCGACCTGACCCCGTGGCGCTCGCAGATCTCCGGCTGGCAGGAGAAGTACCCGCTGACCTACCAGCAGTCCGAGCCCGGTGGCCTGCTCAAGCCGCAGTACGTGCTCGAGCAGCTCCGCGAGCGCTCGCCGGAGGACACGATCGTCGCCTCGGGCGTCGGCCAGCACCAGATGTGGACCAGCCAGTACTGGCACTTCAACCACCCGTACACCTGGGTGAACTCGGGCGGCCTGGGGACCATGGGCTACTCGGTCCCGGCGGCCATCGGCGCCAAGGTCGGCCGGCCCGACCGCACCGTCTGGGCCGTCGACGGCGACGGGTGCTTCCAGATGACCGCCCAGGAGATGGTCACCGCCGCCACCGAGCGCATCCCGGTCAAGATCGCCATCCTCAACAACGCCTACCTGGGCATGGTCCGCCAGTGGCAGGAGATGTTCTACGAGGAGCGCTACTCCGAGGTGTACCTGTCGCCCGAC
>CAJANQ010000253.1 GCA_903941145.1 uncultured Actinomycetes bacterium | reverse complement strand
TCAACGTGAAGCTGTCGCCGGGCGTCGTGGCCGGACAGGTCGTGACCAACTCCGCCGGTGCGTCGGGTGCCAACGAGGGGCTCACCTGCAAGAACGCGACCTCGGTGACCGACGGCGCGGCCTACGGGACGGGGCTCTACTGCACCGACACCGCGAACGTGACGACCCTCGCCGGCGACGACTTCCAGGTCTCCAAGTGGGTCCGGGCGGACGCCGCGCTCGGGTTCTTGAACCCGGCCGGCGCAGTGGTGCCGGTCACCAGCTCGGAGTGCCCGCAGTTCTTCGCCAACGGCGGCGTCTACACCCGGTTCCCCTGCACGGCCCGGACGCTGCCCGGCCAGGCCATCGAGTACCTCGTGCTCGGCGTCAACAGCGGTACCAACCCTGCCTCGCAGGTCGTGCTCACCGACGGTCTCCCCGTCCAGGGCGACACCGGCGTGCTGCTGAGCAACCAGCCCCGCGGGACACAGTGGAACAACCGGCCCACGATGCTGACTCCCGTGGTCAGCGCCGAGGGGTTCCCGGCCACCACCGGCTACACCAACAGCACGTTCCCCGGTTCGTCGTTCTGCACGACCAGCCTCCAGCCGCCGCCCGCCGTGTGCCCGCCCTCGGCGTTCGGCGCCGGGTTCGGTCCCGGGAACACCGGGTTCCAGACGGTCCTCAACTTCCCCGACTCCGACCTGCTGCCGCCGGGTGGTTCGTTCACCCTCACCTGGAGCATGCAGGCCCCGGCGTCGCTCACCAGCGCCCTCTCCGAGCCGATCGCCTGGAACTCGGTGGCCTACCGGCCCACGTTCAAGCTGCCCGGCGGCGGCACCTCGACCCTGCCGGCGACCGAGCCGATCAAGGTGGGGGTGGGCATGCCGCTCGGGGCGTTCGGCGTGTCGAAGCAGGTCGTGGGGCTCCCGAACGGCGTCCCGGTCAACCCCTTTGAGTTCGCCTACTCGTGCACCGTCGAGTCGGCCAGCCTGGGGACCACCGAGGTGGCGTCCGGGACGTTCACCCTCGAGGACGGCGACGTCTTCGGGAGCGGCCAGGTCCCGCAGGGCGCCGACTGTGCCGTCTGGGAGACCAACTCCCAGGGCGGCGACTCGGACCACATCGGCCAGGACAACGCGCAGCACGTCGTCATCGACCCGGTGGCGGGAATCCAGGTCCTGCCGTTCGTGAACTCCTACGAGACCGGCTCGCTGACGCTGACCAAGTCCGTCGTCTGGGACGCCGTCCCGCCGGTCGAGCTCCCCGGACCGTTCGAGTTCGACGTGAGCTGCTCGTTCCCGACGCCCGACCGGCTGCTGCCCGGGTTCCCGCAGACCTTCAGCCTGGGCGACACCGGCTCCGCCAGCATCACCGGCATCCCGAAGGGGACCCAGTGCCTGGTCGTGGAGACCGAGACGCAGGGCTCGATGGTGACCTCGTGGACGGTGACCGAGGGGACGACCGGGCTGGGCCAGGACGGCACCGCCGTCGGGGCGACGGTGGAGTCCCTGGCGGCGGGCGGCACCAAGGTCGCGGCGACCAACAGGTACACGACCGGTGCCGTGAAGATCGTGAAGCAGCTCGACGGGCCGGCCTCGATGTGGGCCCAGGGTCCGTTCACGTTCGACATGACGTGCACCGACTCCGGCGGCGTGCTGCCGGACGTCACGCGGACCGTGACGCTCGACGCCGCGCACCTCGAGCAGGTGGTCTCGCCGGTGCCGAGCGGGTTCGACTGCAGCGTCGTCGAGACGACGCGTGGCGACGCCGCGAGCCAGACGGTGACGCCAGCGACCGCCCAGCGGATCCCTGACTACACCACCGACCCGCCCGGGCCGGTCGTGTTCACCGCGGTCAACGACTACCCCTCGGGCTCCGTCACGGTGGCCAAGCAGCTCGCCGGCGGTGCGGCCTCGCTCATGGCCGGTGCATCGTTCACGCTGCGGGTGCAGTGCGAGCGTGACATCGTCGGCGGCGCCGGGTCGCAGGTCGTCGTCGACCGCTCGGTGACCCTGAAGGGTGGCGAGTCCACGACGCTCCCCGACGTGGTGCCCATCGGCGCCCGCTGCTGGGCCGAGGAGACCCGGACGGTCGGCGCCACCTCGGTCGCCATCACCAACGACGTCAACAACAAGGCCACCATCACCGACGCGTCACCGGACCTCACGATCACGGCGACCAACACGTTCTCGCCGGGCGGCAACCGCAACAACCTCCAGGACCAGTCGGGCATCAAGGTGGTGAAGTCGCTCGCCGGTCCGGGCGCCGCGGCGGCCACCGGCCCGTTCACCTTCTCAACCGTGTGCACGCTCGACGGCTTCACGCTCCCGGACTACCCGGTGCTCACGCTCACGCCCACGAACCTGGTCGGCTACGTGAATCCGGTACCGGCCGGGGCCGAGTGCACGGTGACCGAGACCGGCCAGGGCAACGCCACCGGCGTCGTTCCCCGGACCGTGGCCACCGTGACGGTGCCGGCGACCGACGCACCGGCAGTGCAGGCCGACGTGGTCAACCGGTTCGACAACGCCCCGACGACCACCGTGCCGTCGAACGGCGGGAACTCGGGCGGCTCGAACGGCGACGGCAGCCTGGCCCGTACCGGCGGCTCGGTCGCCCGGCCGCTCGGTGCCTCGGTCGTGCTGCTGCTCGCCGGTGCCGGACTGCTGGCGTGGCGCCGCCGCCGTGAGGACGACTGAGGTCGAGGACCCGTCGGGCGGCTCAGCTGCCCGACATCTTCTTGGTGTCCATCCGCTTCTGGATGCGCTCGCTGATCCCCGGTGCGACGGTGCCCAGGGTTGCGGCGAGCCGGAGCTCGGCGGGGGAGACGTAGACCTCGGCCGGGTTGGTGCGGATGGCCTTGACGACGCCGTTGGCGACGTCCTGGGGCGCCTTGGTGCGCACGCCCGAGGGGAGCGTCACGTCGTTCTCGGCGAACATGCCGGCGTCACGGATGAACCCGGGTGCCAGGAGCGTGATCCCGACCCGGGTGTGCTCGAGGTCCTGACGCGCCGCGAGGGCGAACCCGCGCAGGCCGAACTTGGTGGCGTTGTACATCTGGGTGTTGGGAGTGGCGACGAGGCCGGACAGCGAGCCGATCAGGACCACCTGGGCCTCCTCGCCGGTGGCCACCTTGTGCTGGGCGAAGGCCGAGGTCATCACGATCGGCGAGCGCAGGTTCACGTCGATCACGAAGTCGACGACCTCGGGAGTGAGCGTCGTGACGTCGCCGTCGGCACCGGTGCCGGCGTTGAGCACCAGCACGTCCATCTCCTTGGCCCGCTCGCACAGCATGGCGACGTCGTCGTGGCTGGCCAGGTCGGCGACCACGACCTCGGCGCCGGTGGTCGCCGCAAGCTGGTCGAGCAGCTCCTTGCGGCGGGCGGTCAGCACGAGCCGCGCCCCCTGTCGGTGGAGCTCGAGCGCCGTGGCGGTGCCCAGGCCCCCGCTCGCCCCGGTGACCATGATCCTGCGTCCTGCGATGTCCATGCGGCGACGCTACGGCACCCCGTCGTGGCCGCCCGACCCGGGTGGTGCCGCGACGGGCGATTCCATCCGGTGTTCACTGTTGGCGGACCGTCCGGCGTCGCGACGAGGGAGGTGACGGGCCGTGCTCTTCCCGACGATGACCTTCGCACTCTTCTTCGTCGTCGTCCTGGGCATCGCGTGGCGCCTCAACGACCGGCCCAAGCAGTGGCGATGGTTCATGCTGGCGGTCTCGTACCTGTTCTACGGCTGGTGGGACTGGCGGTTCGTCTTCCTGCTGCTGGCCTGCACGTTCGGCAACCACGTGTTTGCCACGGGGGTGCACCGGGCGCGCAGTGACCGGGGCCGGCGCACCTGGATGGTCGTGGGCGTCACGTTCGACCTCGTGCTCCTGGGGTTCTTCAAGTACTACGGGTTCTTCGTCGACTCGCTCATCGCGCTCCTTCGGCCACTGGGCCTGGCGCCGACGCCGCTCCTCATCAAGGTCACGCTCCCGGTCGGCATCTCGTTCTTCCTGTTCTGTGCCATCTCGTACGTGATCGACGTCTACCGCCGCGAGCAGGAGCCGGTCGCGCCGCTCGACTTTGCCGTCTACCTGGCGTTCTTCCCCCACCTGGTCGCCGGGCCGATCGTCCGCGTCTCGGAGTTCGTGCCCCAGATGCGCCGCCGCCGGAACCCTGAGTCGGTCGACGCCGTCCGGGCCGTGCGGCTGATCTGCCGCGGCCTGTTCAAGAAGGTGGTGATCGCGAACTACCTGGCGACGGCGATCGTCGACCCGGTGTTCGTGGCGCCGGGGCAGTACCGCAACTGGGAGCTGCTGATCGGTGCGTGGTCCTACGCGGTGCAGATCTACGCGGACTTCTCGGGCTACACCGACATCGCGATCGG
>CAJANQ010000252.1 GCA_903941145.1 uncultured Actinomycetes bacterium | reverse complement strand
GAACTCGAGGAGGATCTTGAACCCGCGCGCGTTGATCTGGGACGCGGTGCTCTCGTAGCCGGCCCGGGTGATCACGAAGTACCCGCTCATGGGGTCCGAGACCGGGACACGGAGCAGCACCTTGGCGATCACCGTGGCGACCCAGCTCACCAGCCGGCGGGCCGCCGACCAGTCGCCGTAGCCGCCGCCCTCGGTGGCACGGGACCCGACGCACACGTCGACCGTCCCAGAGGCCAGCATGCCCACCATCTCCGGGAGGATCGCGGGGTCGTGCTGCAGGTCGGCGTCGATGACGGCCAGGTACTCGCCGCGGGCGACGGTCATGCCGTCGAGCACCGCCGCCGACAGTCCCGGGTCCCGGAACCGTCGCAGGACCCTGATGCTGGGGTCGTCCTGGGCCAGTGCCTCGGCCACCTCCCACGTGCGGTCAGGGCTGTCGTCGTCGGCAACGACAATCTCGTGGGGAAGGGTCCCGAGCGCGGCGTGGACGGCCTCGACGAGCACAGGGAGGTTCTCCGCCTCGTTGAACGTCGGGGTCACGACCGAGACGACCGGGGCGACGTCGGCGGCCCGTCGTCGCATGCCAGCCGTCTCCATGGCGGCGAGCGTACCGGCGGCGCTGGACCCTGCCTACGATCACTGCATGTGCGGACGATTCGTGACCTCGTCGCCAGCGGCCCAGGTCGCCGCCTACTTCGACGCCGAGATCACTGCGGAGCGGCTCCTCGACCGGGAGCCGAACTTCAACGTCGCGCCGACCACCGACGTGGCCGTGGTCGTCGAGCGTGACGGGCGCCGGGGGCTGGCACTGCGGCGGTGGGGCCTGGTGCCGTCCTGGGCGAAGGACCCCTCGGTGGGCTCCAAGATGATCAACGCCAGGGTGGAGACCGCGGCCACCAAGCCGTCGTTCCGATCCGCCTTCACGAAGCGACGCTGCATCATCCCCGTCGACGGCTTCTACGAGTGGAAGGCCCCGGTCGAGGGCACGCGCAAGCAGCCGTACTTCATCACCCGTCGCGACCGGGAGCCGCTGGCGTTCGCCGGGCTGTGGGAGTCGTGGAAGGACCCGGACGTCACCGCGTCGGGGGAGTCACCCGCACCGCTGCTCACGTGCTCGATCCTCACCACCGAGGCGGTCGGGCCGATGGCCGAGGTGCACCACCGGATGCCGGTCCTGCTCGGGCCGGACGCATGGGACGCCTGGCTCGACGAGTCGGTGACCGACCGGGAGCAGGTGCAGGGGATGGTGCTGCCCGCACCGGAGGACCTGCTCGAGATGTGGCCGGTGTCAACGGCGGTCAACAGCGTGCGCAACAAGGGCGCCGAGCTGGTCGACCCAGTGGGACCCGACACGGCCGCCGGGCCGGACGGCCCGCCGACGCTGTTCTGAGCTCCGGTCAGTCCTGCGGGACGACGTCGGTGTGGCCCAGCTCGCGCAGCGCCGCGCGGATCGCAGCAGCATGGGCGTCGAGCGCCGCTGCGTCCGGGTCGGGATCCACGTTCGCGAAGCTGAGCTCGGACTCGTGGTCCATCGGGATCAGGTGCACGTGGCAGTGGGGCACCTCGAGACCGGCCACGACCACGCCGACCCGCGAACGGCCGAACGCAGCGTCGAGCGCACGGCCGACGTGGTGGCCCACCTCGGTGACCCGCCCCCAGGTCGCGGGGTCGACGTCCGTCCAGCGGTCCACCTGGGCGACGGGGACCACGAGCGTGTGGCCCGGCTGCACCGGCCCGATCGTGAGGAACGCCACCACCTGGTCGTCGCGCCAGACGAAGCGACCGGGGAGGTCGCCGCGGATGATCATCGTGAACACGGAGTCGTCGGCCATGTCCAGACCCTATTCGCCCCTACGATGGCGCCGATGAGCGAGCACGGGCCGCACCTGACGCACGGACTCGCCGGGGAGGAGCTCCCCCCGGGCGAGGACCGGCTGCTCACGCTGCCCAACCTCGTGACGTTCCTGCGGCTGCTGTGCCTGCCGCTGTTCCTGTGGCTGCTGTTCGGCCAGGACAACCGGTTCGGCGCGGCGATGCTGCTCCTGGTGCTGGGCTGCACCGACTGGGTCGACGGCTACCTGGCCCGGCGGTTGGGCCAGGTGTCGAATTTCGGGAAGATGTTCGACCCGACGGTCGACCGCCTGCTCATGGTGGTCGGCGTGGTCTCGATCATGCTGGTCGACGACCCCCGCGCCGTCCCGTGGTGGTTCGCCGTCGTCGTGCTGTTCCGCGAGGTCGTGATGTCGGCGTTCGTTGCCGGCATCACCTTCCTCGGCGCCAAGCGGATGGACGTGACCTGGGTGGGCAAGGCGGGCACGTTCCTGATGATGGGCGTGTGGCCTGCGTTCCTCGCCGCGTCCGACACCGCGTTGCCGCAGTGGCTGCGCACCTTCTTCCTGGTGTGCGCCTGGGCCGCTGCCGTCCCGGGGCTGGTGCTCGGCTACATGGCCTTCTTCAGCTACTTCCCGGCGGGCCTCGCCGCGCTCCGTGAGGGGCGGGCGATGAAGCAGGCCGCCGGCGGCTCCTGAGCGCCGGGCTCGTTCCGGCGGTAGCCTCGGCCTCGTGAAGGCCGTCATCATGGCGGGCGGCGAAGGCACCCGCCTGCGTCCGCTCACCTCCAACTCGCCCAAGCCCATGCTGCCGCTGGTGAACCGGCCGATGATGGAGCACATCATCGACCTGCTGGTCCGCCACGGCATCGAGGACATCGTCGTCACCGTGGCGTTCATGCCGAACGCCATCCGGAACTACTTCGGGGACGGGTCCGAGTTCGGGGTCCGGATGGTCTACGCGTCGGAGGAGTCGCCCCTCGGCACCGCCGGCTCGGTCCGAAACGCCATGGACGAACTCGACGACACGTTCCTCGTCATCTCTGGCGACGTGCTCACGGACATCGACCTGGGCGCCGTCATTGACGTGCACCGTGAGCGGCAGGCGGTCGCCACCATCGGACTGGTCCGGGTCGAGAACCCGCTCGAGTACGGCATCGTCATCGCCAACGAGGACGGGTCGATCGAGCGCTTCCTGGAGAAGCCGACGTGGGGCCAGGTGTTCTCGGACACCATCAACTCGGGCATCTACGTGCTCGAGCCAGAGGTCTTCGACTGGATCGCCCCCGAGGTGCAGGTCGACTTCTCGAGCGACGTGTTCCCCGCCCTGCTCGACGCCGGCAAGCCGGTGTTCGGCGCAGTGGCCGAGGGGTACTGGGAGGACGTCGGCACGCTCGACGCCTACGTCCGGGCCCACAAGGACATTCTCGACGGCAAGGTCCAGGTCGGCATCCCCGGGTTCGAGGTCGCCGACGGCGTCTTCGTCGGCGAGGGCGCCGAGATCCATCCGGACGCCGTCATCACCGGACCGGCCGTGGTCGGCGACAACTGCATCATCGACGCCGGGGCCCGGCTCCGCGAGTACTCGGTGCTCGGTACGGGCGTCCGCATGCGGCCGGACGGCGAGCTCCAGCGCTCCGTCGTCCACGACAACGCGTTCCTGGGGGAGTCGGTCAAGCTGCGCGGCACGGTCGTCGGCCGGGCTGCGGACCTCCGGCGCAACGTGCGCTGCGAGGAGGGCGTGGTCCTGGGCGACGAGGTCTTCGTCGGCGAGGACGCCGTCATCAGCGGCGACGTCAAGGTGTACCCCTTCAAGACGGTCGAGGCCGGCGCCGTCATCAACTCGTCGATCATCTGGGAGTCCCGCGGCGCCCGCAGCCTGTTCGGCCGCGGGGGAGTGAGCGGCCTGGCCAACGTCGACATGACGCCCGAGCTGGCGGCCAAGGTGGCGCTGGCGTTCGCCACGTCGCTCAAGAAGGGCGCCACCGTGGTCTCCTCGCGGGACTCGTCCCGCTCGGCCCGGATGTTGAAGCGGGCGATGATGACCGGCCTCAACGCCGGTGGCATCAACGTCGTGGACCTGGAGGTCGCGAGCGTCCCGCTCACCCGGTACCACTGCCGGGCGGCCTCGGTCACGGCGGGGTTCACGGTCCGACTGAGCCCGACGGACCCGGACTCGGTCATGATCAGGTTCTTCGACGGTGACGGCGCCGACATCCTCGAAGAGGTGCAGAGGAAGGTCGAGCGGCTGTTCTCCCGTGAGGACTTCCGGCGGGTGCGCCCGGCCGACATCGGCGACATCGACTTTCCGCCACGGGCCCTCGAGCAGTACGCCGTGGCGCTCGAGCACACGATCGACGTCAAGGCGGTCGCCGCCAGGCGGTTCAAGGTCGTCATCGACTACGCCTATGGCGCGACGAGCTTCGCGATGCCCAACGTGCTGGCGAAGCTCAACGCCGAGGTGCTGGCGATGAACCCGTACGCGTCGACCGCCGGGCTGCTGGGCTTCGACCGGGGCGAGCACGCCGCAGAGGTCGCAGCCCTGGTCACGGCGTCGGGAGCCGACCTGGGTGCCGTGATCGACCCGTCCGGCGAGCAGCTGACGCTCGTGGACGACACTGGACGCGTGCTGAGCCACGACCAGCTGCTCTCGGTCTTCCTCGAGCTGGTCGGCGACCGGATGCTCGGCGACACCGTCGCCCTCCCGGTCACGGTGAGCCGCACGGCGTCGCAGATCGTCGAGGCGGCCGGCCACACGGTCAAGTGGACCAAGACCTCGGCTGCGGCGCTCATGGAGGCGGCCGACGACCCGGCCGTCGGGTTCGCCGGCAACACCGAGGGCGGGATCATCCTGCCCGGGTTCCTGCCGGCCTTCGACGCCGCCGCTGGCCTCCTGAAGATGATGGACCTCCTCGCCGTGCGCGGCGGGGCGCTCTCCGAGGTCGTCGCCAGCGCGCCGGCCAGCCACGTGGTGCACGACCAGGTCGTGACCCCGTGGGAGCAGAAGGGCACCGTCATGCGGAGCCTGGTCGAGCAGACGCAGGGACGTGACGTGGAGCTGATCGACGGTGTGAAGGTCTTCCACGACGCCGGCTGGGTGCTCGTGCTGCCCGACCCGGAGGAGCCCCTCACGCATGTCTGGGCCGAGGGCGACAGCACGGCGGAGGCCAAGAACCTGGCCCAGGAGTACGCCCGCCGTATCCGCCAGATGCTGCGCTAGGCGCCTCCGGCCAACTGCGTCGTCGGCGACCGCGCGTCGGGTAGCGTCTTCGCCATGAACGTCCCTGAGGATCTCCGCTACTCCAGCGACCACGAATGGGTGAAGGCCGAGGGCGACCTCGTCCGGATCGGCATCACCGACTATGCGCAGGACGCGCTGGGTGACGTGGTCTACGTCCAGCTCCCCGAGGCCGGAGCGGTCGTCGCAGCGGGTGACGCCTTCGGCGAGGTCGAGTCCACCAAGTCGGTCTCCGAGATCTACGCACCGGTGGCCGGCACCGTGGTCCAGGTGAACACCACCCTCGACGACGCACCCGAGACCTTGAACTCTGCGCCCTACGGCGACGGCTGGATCGCCGTGATCCAGGTCGCCGACGCCTCCGCCCTCGACGGGCTCCTCGACGCCGCGGCCTACGCCGCACTCACCGAGGGCTGAACGTCCCGTGGCCGAGACCGTGGTCTGCCCGCGCTGCAGCGTCGCCAACCCGCTCGGGGCCAGCTTCTGCTCCGCGTGCGGGGCTGAGCTGCCGGGCGTCCACGAGGTGCCCACCGGCACGCACTCGGTGGTCGGTGTCGACGTGCCGGGGGCGGGGGAGACCGGGCAGCTGGTCGTCACCCGTGGCTCCACCGCCGGTGCCCGCTACTTCCTCGGCCCGGTCACGACCATCGGCCGTCACCCCGACTCGACGGTGTTCCTCGACGACGTGACCGTGTCGCGCCGTCACGCCGAGGTCGTGAAGCAGGCCGACGGCCACTACGTGCTGACCGACGCCGGGTCGCTCAACGGCACCTACGTGAACGGCGACCGTGTCACGACTGCGGTGCTGCGTGAGGGGCACCAGGTGCAGGTGGGCAAGTTCCACATGGTGTTCGTCATCGGCCAGCCCGGTGGTGCTGCGTGAGCGACGAGCCGGTGCACGGCGAGACCGTGCCCGCCGCCGGACCTGACTCCCGCCAGCTGTCGATCGGCGAGGTGCTCGACCTCCTCAAGGAGGACTTCCCGGACGTCACGATCTCGAAGATCCGGTTCCTCGAGAGCCGGGGCCTCGTCGAGCCCGAGCGCACCGCGTCCGGCTACCGGCAGTTCAGCGACGCCGACATCGAGCGACTCAGGTGGATCCTGCTGCAGCAGCGGGACCACTTCCTGCCGCTGAAGGTCATCAAGCAGATGCTCGACGCCGGCATGGAGCACCCGCCGAGCGCTGCACCGGGGGCCCAGCCCTCACTCTTCGACGAGGACGGATCGACACCCGCCCCGACGCTCTCCCGGGCACACCCGACCGTCGGTGGCCCCGGTGCTGCTCCGTCGGGCCGGTCCCGGCAGGTCGTCGACGGCAGTGCCCCTCGCGACTCGGATGACGATCCGTCCGAGGAGGAGGTCGCTGCGCTCGAGGAGCAGGAGTCCGAGCCGTCGACCCGGAGCCACAGCACGCCGGCCGACGTCGTCGCGGCGCTCCAGGAGGACCCGCGGCCGCGGCGCCGTACCTCCAACGTGCCGACCATGCCGACGGTCGACGCCGAGTCGCTCGCCAACGCAGTGACCGGGGCGCGCCAGACCTCAGAAGAGCTCTGCATGACCACCGGGATCGACACCGAGACGCTCGTAGAGCTGGAGCAGTTCGGCCTGGTCGAGCCGCTCGTAGTGGCCGGCGTGAAGGAGTACCCGGTCGAGGCCGTCGCAGTGGTGGAGCTGGCCGTGCGCTACCTGGCCCTCGGGGTCGAGCCCCGGCACCTGCGCATCTACAAGGTGTCGGCCGAGCGTGAGGCTGGCTTCGTGGAGCAGCTCACCATGCCGCTCGTGAAGCGCCACACCCCGACGGCCCGCAAGGAGGCGCTGGAGCGTGCCGCCGAGCTCGCCCAGCTCGGGGCCCAGCTGCACGCGGAGATCCTCCGGGCCCGGCTCGGCCCGTCGTTCCGCGACTGACCGTTCCTGTCCGGCATCTGCAGTCCGCGGCCGTCCCGGGCGCGGGTAGAGTTCGCCCGTGGTCGAACTGGAGCTGGTCGGGGTACGGGTCGAGATGCCCAGCAACACGCCAGTCATGGTCCTGCGTGAGCTCGACGGCCGGCACCGTTCCCTGTCGATCTTCATCGGCAGCCCGGAGGCGACCGCCATCGCCTTCGCCGTCGAGGGCGTGGAGATGCCCCGACCCCTGACCCACGACCTGTTCTGCTCGGTCCTCGACTCGCTCGGGGCCGAGCTCGAGCGTGTGGTGGTGACCTCGCTGCAGGGCACGACGTACCACGCAGAGCTCCACCTCGACGACGGTGGCCAGCCCCTGCGGCTCAGCTGCCGCCCGTCCGACGCCGTCGCCCTTGCCGTCCGTGCCGAGTGCCCGATCTTCGCCGAGGAGGAGGTCCTCGACGAAGCCGGCTACGTCGAGGAGCCCGAGCGCGAGGACGAGCCCGAGGACTCCGAGGAGATGGTCGAGGAGTTCCGCCAGTTCATCGACCAGGTGAGCCCCGAGGACTTCGCGTCCTAGGCCGGTTTCGGCCCGCTTCGGACCGGATACTTCCCATCCGGGTCACGTTGCGGTAATTTCACCGACGCAATCCCTTATCGATGGCGTCCGCGCGCGCCCATGGCTCCGGAGGGTCGACGATGACCGACACGGTAGAAGCAGCCGACAAGGAACTTTCCCAGAGGACCACCCCGGCCGAGGCCGAGATGGGCTTCACCGGGCGACGTGCCGCCGAGATCGTGGGCATCACGTACCGGCAGCTCGACTACTGGGCCCGCACCGACCTGGTCCGGCCGTCCCTCGTGGACGCAGCCGGCTCCGGCAGCCGCCGCAGTTACTCCTACAAGGACCTCCTGGAGCTCAAGGTCATCAAGTCGCTCCTCGACGCCGGGATCAAGCTCGAGCAGGTCCGCACCGTGTTCGGCTACCTCCGCGACCAGCTCGGCGAGGACGTTGCGTCGACCAACCTGGTCATCAGTGGCACCAAGTCCGTGCTCGTGCGTGACGGAGCCGAGCTCATCGACGTCCTCAAGGCCGGCCAGGGCGTGCTCAACATCCTCCCGCTGGCCCAGGTCAAGGACGACGTCGACGCCAAGGTGCTCGAGTTCCCGCCAACCCAGTCGGGCACGGCCGCACCGGCCGACGCGGTGGTGCCGGGCGCGGGCGGCCCCAGGACTCCGAGAGGATGGCGTTGACCACAATGCCGGTGCCCAGCAGCATGGCCAGACCCAGCGCCAGGCTGCGGTGCCACCAGCGGATGTTGAGCGGGCCAGGCCGCAGCCGCCAGCATACGACGGCGATCAGGCCGAGCAGGCTGGCCAGCCGGCCCAGCCAGGGAATGGTCTCGTGGATCAGGGCGATCAGGGGGTACTGGTCGCCGGCAAAGCCTTGCCAGCCGGGGCTGCCCGGAGGGCGGTAAAACCAGCCGCTGACG
>CAJANQ010000251.1 GCA_903941145.1 uncultured Actinomycetes bacterium | reverse complement strand
CCTGCCCCCACCGGCGCGCTGGCGGGGCGACGCCCACGGGCTGTCCCACGCCGGGCGACCTGCCCGTTCGACCACCTCGGCGAGGTCGAGTCCGACGAGCATCGGTTTGGTAGGACGCGGCACTTCGTACTTGCTGTACCGCACCGCTGACGGGGTCACCCGGAGGTGGCACCGCGTGCGGTGGACCGACCCAAGCGCCGTCGTCATCTCGACCCCGAGGGCGAGGGCCTCCGCAAGGCCGAACTTCCGCTGGAAGATCGACGCCCGCAGCGACGGCCCGCTCACGTACTGCTGGACCACCACCAGCCGGCCCGCAGGGTCGACGAGCGCAGACTGGATGCGTGCGCACGTCTCGACGCCCCGCTGGTTGGCGTGCGCCTGCAGGTTGGCGGCTGCCACGCGCACGTTGGCTGCCGGCAGCACCTCGGGGTCCCACACCCTGACTACCCACCTGGACGCGCTGTAGGTCCTCTCTCCGGTGTGTGTCGTCTCGTAGGCGAGCAGCTGGTAGGTCCCGCCGACGTGCAGGACCTTCACAAACTGCATGCCATGCAGGGCCGGTGGCGTGTTCACCTGAACCTGTTCGGCAGATGCGCCGCCCGGTTGAGTAGTGCGGAGGCGCCATCAGGAGCGGGGCCGCTGCGGAACCGTGCCGGTCGTACTCTCCGGCTAGTTTCGGCCCGAGCGACCCGCACAGCACGACCGGCAAAGGTCCCGCGGCGCACGACGGCCTGTGCCGCCACACCTCCACCTACCCAGCGGGCCCGGCCCGCTCCGACACACGACCACCCTGGAGACCGGAGACCACATGCGAGTCCTGATCGGTACTGACGGATCTGACGACGCCATCGCGGCGGCCGTCGCCGGCCTGGCGCTGCTGGCACCGCCGGACGAGGTGATCCTCACCTGCGCCGCGGAGGCTCCCATTGAAGCCACCAGCGGACTGGAGTCAGGCTTCGCCGGCGGCATGGCGACCAACACCGAGGTGGACGCGGCGTGGACCGTGGCGAAAAAGGATGCCGACGCTGCCCTGCGCCGCACGGCAGCGTCGCTCCCCGAGGGCCTCTCGGTCGACACGGTGGTCCTCTTGGGCGACCCCGGACCAGCACTCTGCCAGCTGGCGCAAGATCGGAACGCTGACGTTGTGGTGCTCGGCTCCCGCGGGCTGGGGGCGATCCGACGCGCCCTGCTCGGCTCGGTCAGCACCTACGTCTCGGCCAATGCGGCGTGCCCCGTGGTGATCGTGCGGTCGGGCACCGACAGCTGAGTCACCTCGAGCATCGAGGGACGGCAGCGCCGGTCATGAGCGTGCTGTTCCTGGTGTTCGGGATGGTGCTGCTCGGCAGCGGCACCGGCGAATTCTGACACTCCCGGCCTGCACACGGGGCGGTTCACCAACGACGTCGGAGGTACATCGTGCGGTCACTGATGTTCGAGAGCCCTGGCGAGCTCCACTGGCGAGAGGTGCCCGACGCTCGCGTCGAGCACGACCGCGACGTTGTCGTTCGGCCGCTCGCTGTCGCACGCTGCGACCTCGACCTGCCAATCGCGCTGGGCCTCTACCCGATGCCGTCGCCGTTCCCGATGGGCCATGAGCTCGTCGGTGAGGTGGTGGACCGCGGGGACGACGCCGGGGACTGGCAGCCGGGAGACCGAGTGGTGGTGCCGTTCCAGATCAGCTGCGGGACGTGCGACAGCTGCCGGGCCGGCCACACGAACGCGTGCCAGTCGGTCCCGCCGGGCGCGGCGATCGGACTGGGTCCAGCCGGTGGCGAAACGTTCGGGGGCGCACTCAGCGACCTGGTCCGAGTGCCGTACGCCGACTTCACGCTCCTTGCCCTGCCTGACGGCATCAGCCCGGTCGCCGCGAGCGGTGTGCCCGACAACGTCGCCGACGGCTTCCGATGCGTGGCTGGACCGCTCGCCGACCGGCCCGGCGAAGCCGTGCTGGTGGTGGGTGGGCTCGCTGCTTCGGTCGGCCTCTACGCAGTCATGGCAGCGGTGGCGCTGGGGAGCGAACGCGTCGTCTACGTCGACGACTCCCCGGCCAGGCTCGAACGTGCGGCACAGCTCGGTGCCGAGGTCCGGCCCGTCACCGGCGACGACTGGGGCCAAGCGCTCGGCAGTGACCGGTTCGCCATCACCGTCGACGCGCACGTGCTCGACGCCGGCCGTAACCTGGCGCTCACCGGCGCCGCGCCGTGCGGCACCTGCACCAGCGTGTCGGGTGGCGCCGGACGCACCGCCGAGCTGCCGCTGCGCGCCATGTACTCAAAGGGACTCACCTACGAGGTCGGCAGGGTGCATGCCCGGGCTACAGCGCCAGCAGTGCTCGACCTCGTGACCTCAGGACGACTCGACCCCGCCGCGGTGATCGACGCCGTCATCCCGTTCGACGACGCCCCCGAGGCGATGCTTGACCCCCGCACGAAGATCGTGTTCGTCCCGTAAAGGCGTGACGAACACATCGAGCACAGTGTCCGCGGACCATCACTCGCCCAGAGCGTCCACCACACGAGGACGCTCGCGCTCAGCGATTCCCCACAGCAGGTCGTGGTCCATCCGGTGATCGGCGTGGGCGAGCAACACCCGAACTGCGACGAGTTCGCTCCACTCAACTCCAGGCAGTCCCGCTGTCGCACTCCCGGAAAGCCGGGTCGGCCCGAGCGACCGGACGCGGAACCGGGGACCCGAAGGCCCCCGGTCGGTCTCGGATGATCGTCCCCTCGCCGGGGCCGACTGCTCAGCCGAGCAGGGTGTTGAGCACCAGCCCGGTCGAGCCGGACGTGCCGCCCGAACCGCCGGAGCCTCCGAAGCCCGAGAAGTACAAAGGCGAACCGGTCGGCGCGCTCGCCGCGTCTCGCAGCAGACCGACCGCGGCACCAC
The DNA here is from genome assembly GCA_903941145.1 of uncultured Actinomycetes bacterium. Classification (GTDB taxonomy): domain Bacteria; phylum Actinomycetota; class Acidimicrobiia; order Acidimicrobiales; family Microtrichaceae; genus CAJANQ01. The sequence continues at coordinate 362 of CAJANQ010000251.1, read as the reverse complement.
CACCGCCACCACCGCCGGCACCCGAGGCACCTCCGGCGCCACCTGCACCACCGGCGCCACCCGCACCGCCGCGCTCGAAGGCCGCACCGCCGCGACCACCGGACCCGCCGGGCTGACCCGACGCACCGGCCCCACCGTCGCCCCCGCGACCACCGCGACCGAGCGTGATGGTCATGCCGACCAGCACCGGAGAGGAGTTCTGCAGGCGCAGGGCCACCGAGTTGGCGCCGGCAGCACCTCCAGCGCCAGCCGACACGGCCCGGGCACCGCCAGCACCACCGCCGCCGCCACCTGCGCCAGCATCGTCGACGTTGCAGTCGTTGGCGCCGCCGCCGCCACCGCCTCCACCGGGCAGACCGTTG
>CAJANQ010000250.1 GCA_903941145.1 uncultured Actinomycetes bacterium | reverse complement strand
TCCTCCGCCGACCGGGATCCGGACGGACGGACCGATCGCAGCACCCACGCGCTCGCCGTCGACGACCGCCGCGTGGGCCCGGCGCGGCGCGACCGCGTCACCAACACGGTGGACGTCGAGGCCCGACGCGTCGGGGTGCCCGAGCAGGTCCAGGTAGAGCTGTTCGGCCGGGTGGGCCGGGACGGCCAGGACCATGAAGTCGGGCTCACGGGTGACCATGGCGCCGGTCGGGTGGTGCTGCAGGTTCACGGTGTGGCCCTCGACGCCCATCGGCACGCACTCGGTGGTCTGGGTGATGCCCTTGGACGCGGCACGGATGTTGAACGTCTCCAGGTCCAGCGTGATGCCCAGGTCCTGGCCCACGACCATGCCCGGGGTGACCATCTCGACGCTGCAGCCGCGGTCGGCGAGCAGCTCCGCGACCGACGTGGCGTGGTGGAAGCCCAGCTCGTCGAGCACCAGCACCGAGCCGGTCGGCTGGGCCGCACCGGTGAGCACGTCGCGCACGTCGACGATCCAGTCGGCGTCGCCCGGCGCCCACCACGGGCGGTCGGCCACGGCGCCGGTCGCAACGACGACCGTGTCGGGTCGGCGGCGCAGCACCTCGGCCACGTCCGCGGTCACGCCGGTCTCGACGGTCACCCCAAGACGGTGGGCCTCGTGCAGCTGGTTGCGGACCAGGTCGCCGAACTCGGCGCGGTTGGGCACCGACGCGGCCAGCCGCACCTGTCCGCCGGCCAGCGGCTCCTTCTCGAGCACGGTGACGCGGTGGCCGTTGCGGGCCGCGGCGATGGCGGCCTGCAGGCCGGCCGGACCGCCACCCACCACGAGCACGTCGCGGGGCACGCCCACCGGCACCGGCTGTCCGACGCCCTCGGCCTCACGGCCGGTCGCCGGGTTCTCGATGCAGCCCAGCCAGCGGTTGAGGCCCATACGGCCCACGCACTCTTGGTTGCAGGACAGGCACAGGCGGGTGTCGTCGGTGTGGCCGGCCCTGGCCTTGGCCACGAAGTCCGGGTCGGCGATCTGGCCGCGCACCACGCCGACCAGGTCGCACTGGCCCTCGGCCAGCGCCCGCTCGGCCTGCAGCGGGTCCTTGAAGCGGCCCACGCCCACGACCGGCAGGTCCACCGCCTGGCGGATCGCCGAGGGGATGAACATCGAGTAGCCGGGCGGGATGTGCATCGACGCCTCGATCATGAACAGCGACGCCGTCGCCACACCGATCGAGGTGTTGATGTAGTCGGCCTGTCCGGTGGCCTCGACCATCTGTGCGACGGCGACGGCCTCGTCGATCGTCGTGCCGCCCTCGATGAGCTCGTCACCGCAGAGCCGCACGCCGAGCGCCAGCTCCGAGCCGATGGTCCGGCGCACGGCGGCCACGATCTCGAGGAGGATCCGCGCCCGGTTGGCCAGCGTGCCGCCGTAGTCGTCGGTCCGGTGGTTCGTGGCCGGCGACAGGAACCCGCGCACGATCGACGAGTGCGAGCACTGCAGCTCGATGCCGTCGAACCCGCCCTCGGCGCAGTGCTCGGCGACCTTCGCGTAGGAGTCGACGATCTCGGCGATCTCGCCCTGGTCGACCGCCTTGGGGACCTCACGGAACAGCGGGTCGGCCACCGGCGACGGCGCCCACACTGGCAGGCGCGAGTACATCGACGACGCCTGGCCGCCGTTGTGGTTGATCTGGGCGAAGATCGGCGTGCGGTGCCGGTGCACGGCCTCGGTGATCCGCCGGTAGCCGGGGATCACGTCGGGGTGGAACCCGTGGATGAGCTTCTCGTACGGCCAGTCCGTCGGGTGGGTCGAGTGCTCCTCGGTGATGATGAGGCCGGCGCCACCCGCAGCGCGTGCCGCGTAGTAGGCGGCGTGCTGCTCCGACGGCTTGCCGTCCACCGCGTAGTTGGTCAGGTGCGCGGAGAACACGATGCGGTTCCGCACCGTCACCGGCCCCAGCCGCAGGGGCGACCACAGAAGTTGTTCGCTCATCCCAGCTCCACCGCCGCCCGGCGGCCCTCACGGACAGCCTCCAGCACCGTGCGCGGTGCCACGTTGTCACCGGCGCGCACACCGCGGACCTCGGGCAGCGACGCCACCTGCTCCCAGAGCGTCTCGTCGGGAAGCCGGTGGCCGGCGTCCACGACGGTGCCCACGGTGAGCGTGGTCCGCCGGCCGTCGAACCGGCCCTCGAGCTCGGCGCCCCGGGCAGTGGCCTTCCTCAGCAGGACCCGGCGGTGCAGCTCCACCCCGGCCTGCTGCAGACGGGCGTTGGCCGGTGCCAGGTCGCCGCTACGGCTGAGCTCGTTGCCGACGATGTGGTCCTGCGTCGCCAGGTGCACGGTCCGGCCCGCGGCGGCGAGGGACTCGGCCACCGACACGCCCACCGGGCCGCCGATCGGGTCCCAGACCAGCACGGCACCGGCACCGAGCACGGCGTCGAGGTCGTCAAGACCGTCGAGCACCTCGGCGGCGGTCCGGACGTTGGCGCTCGGCGTGGCGTGGAACGTCTGCTCGCCCGGACGGCCGCCGGCGGCGACCACCACGCGCACGTTGCCCGAGAGGTCGTCGAGCTGTGCCTCGGTCCCGGTCTCGATCTGCACGCCCATGCGGCGGCACTCGGCCTCGAGCCAGTCGACGAGCAGCGAGAGGCGGTCACGGCCCGCGCCCCGCGCCGCGGTGCGCACGGCACCACCGAGCTGCTCGGACCGCTCGATGAGCCGCACCTCGTGGCCGCGCAACGCACACACCCGTGCTGCTTCGAGCCCGGCCGGACCGCCGCCCACCACCACGACGGGGTCGGGGGCGAGCGTGTCGGAGCGGACGTCGGGGTCGGTGGTCTCGTGGCCCGAGCGGGGGTCGACGATGCACGACACGAGGGGGTTCCGGTTGTCCCGCACCTGGCAGACCTGGTTGCACAGCACGCAGGGCCGGACCTGGTCGGGCACGCCGCCGCGCAGCTTGGACACCAGGAGCGTGTCGGCGATCTGGGCGCGGGTCATCTCGACCGCGTCGGCGACCCCGTCGGCGACCGCCCACTGGGCCTGGCCGGCGTCGACCACGGACCCCTGCAGCACCACCGGCACGCGGCCGTCGGTGCGCCCGGACACTGCTGCCCGCACGGCACGGCAGACGTCGACGTTGAAGCCGGGCGCGGTGTGGCCGTCGGGCCGGGTCGCGCCGACCGAGAAGATCGAGCCGCGCACGACGGTGAGCAGGTCCACCTGGGCGCCGTCCACCGAGCACAGGTCGGCCGCCAGCTCCGGTGCCTGCTCGGGGGTGATCCCGGCCCACGGGGCCAGCTCGTCGCACGACAGCCGGAGCGCCACCACGGCGTCGGGCCCGACCGCGGCGCGCACTGCGGTCAGCACCTGGCGGGCAAAGAGCGTGCGGTCCTGGCCCCACTCGTCGTCACGCTGGTTGGTCAGTCCGGACAGGAACTGGCGCACCAGCGAGTACTGGCCGGCGTTGACCTCGACCCCGTCGCAGCCGGCGCGCACGGCCAACGCTGCGGACCGGGCGAACCCGTCGACCACCGCGGCGATGTCGGCGGCCTCCATCCACTTCGGGACCTCACGGGTGTTGACCTCGGGGACCCGCGACGGCGCCAGGAGCGGCAGCTGGTTCCAGTGCGAGGTGCTCTGGCCGCCGGCGTGGCCCAGGGCGGCAAGGACCAGCGCACCCTCGGCGTGGCAGGCCTCGGCGACGGCGGCCCAGCCCTCGGCGCACTCGGCCGCCAGGGGCGCCCGTTCGTAGGGCTGGTCGGAGGCGTGGACCGACGCCTCTTCCACGACGACGATCCCGGCCCCGCCGGCTGCACGACGGCGGTAGTAGGCGACGTGGCGGTCCGAGATGCTGCGGCCGCGGCCCAGGTTGGTCTCGTGCGGACCGAACATGACCCGCGACGGCGCGGTACGAGTACCGACGACGAGGGGGTCCAGCAGCTCCGGCACGGTCCCCATGCTGCCGCGTCGGACCCGCCGTCCCCAACCTGCCCGCCACGTTGCACACCCTCCCGGCCCCACCGAACCCTCGCCCCACTCCCCCGCCCACACCCCCGCACACTCAGGAAGACTGGGCGCATGGAGCTGTCCACCGTCATGCGCACCACCGGGGCCGTCCGCGAGTTCACCGGGGACCCGGTCCCCCGAGAGGTCCTGCACGCCGTCCTCGACGACGCCCGGTTCGCCCCGAGCGGCGGCAACCGGCAGGGCTGGAAGGTCGCCGTGGTCGAAGACCCTGACCTTCGCCGCCGTCTGGGTGCGCTGTGCGCGCCGGTGTGGGGCGAGTACCTGGCCCAGACGTTCGCCGGGGAGACCCCGTTCTCGGTCATGCGCCCCACCGCGGTCGACCTGGTGGCCGCCGCAGCCGACCCGCCGGCCAACCCGCTCCTGGACGACCTGGCCGACGCGCCGGCGGTGCTGGCCGTGGCGGTCGACCTGTCGGCCCTGGCGGTGATGGACAAGGACCTGGACCGGCCGTCGGTGGTCGGCGGCGGGTCCGTCTACCCGTTCTGCCAGAACCTGATGCTCGCCGCCCGGGACCGGGGCCTCGGCGGCGTCATGACGACGTTCCTCTCCCGGGTCGAGGACCAGGCCGGCCCGGAGCTCGGGCTGCCCGAGGGCCACGCACTCGTGGCGATGGTCGTGCTCGGCACCCCGGTGCACCAGCCCACCCGCCTGCGCCGCAAGGCCGTCGAGGAGTTCACCACCGTCGACCGCTTCGACGGTGAGGCCTTCTCGGTCCCCTCCGCGCCCACCGCCGCGCCGAACTCGTGACGGTCTGGTCCACAGAGGGACCAAAGTGTCACGAGTTCGGGAATTGGGTCAGCGCTTGCGGGCCATGAGCAGCCCGTCGCCCACGTTGAGCAGGACGGTGTCCACCCGCGGGTCGGCGGCGACGCGGGCGTTGACCGCCTGGATCGCCAGCACGTCGGGGTCGGACGAGTCCTTGACGACCTGCCCGAAGTAGAGCGAGTTGTCGAACACCACCACGCCGCCCGGCCGCAGCAGCGGGACCAGGAGCTCGTAGTAGGTCAGGTACCCGCCCTTGTCGGCGTCGAGGAACGCCAGGTCGAGCGGCTCGTCAGTCGTGAACTCCGCCAGCGTCTCGGCGGCCGGCCCGATGACCACGTCGATGCGGCCGGCCACCCCGGCCTGCTCCCAGTAGGGGCGACCGACCGACACGTACTCGTCGTTGACGTCGAAGCAGGTCAGCCGGCCGTCGTCGGCCAGTCCCTCGGCGATGCACATGGCCGACAGTCCGGTGAAGGTGCCGACCTCGACCGCGCGGCGGGCGCCGAGCAGCCGGGCCAGCCAGGTCAGGAACGGGCCCTGCTCCTCGGCGATCTGCATGATCGCCCAGTCGCCCATCGCCTCACGGGTGGCGACGACGAGCGCGTCGCGGGCGGGGCTGCCCGGGACCGAGTGGGCGAGCAGGTACTCGCGCAGCTCGGGGGTGACCGCGACGCCCTTGGACGACGAGTCGGCCACGTCAGCCCCGGCGGCGGGTGGGCTTGAGCGTGACCGGCGACGGCAGCGGCACGCCCGGCCGCGAGTGGTCCTGCATCGGCCGTGGGGCCGGACCACCGGCGGCGGCGACGGCCGCCAGGAGCGGCTCGGCGTTGCCGAGCACGCACTCGGGGTCCGGGTCGGTCAGCTCCAGGCCCACGAAGAACTTGGAGGCCATGCACCCGCCCTGGCACGCGTCGTAGGCGCCGCAGCTGGTGCACGCGCCTTCGCTCTCGGGCTCGCGCAGCGCCGTGAACAGGTCGGAGGTGCGCCACACGCCGGTGAACCCGCCGGCGTCGCGCACGTTGCCCGCCAGGAACTCGTCGTGGATCACGAACGGGCAGGCGTAGACGTCGCCGACCGGGTCGATGAGGCACACCACCCGGCCGGCCCCGCACAGGTTGAGGCCCGGGAGGGCGTCGCCCAGGGCGGACAGGTGGAAGAACGAGTCGCCGGTGAGCACGTCGGGCCGGTCGAGCAGCCAGTAGTAGAGCTGGCGCTGCTGGGCCTGGGTCGGGTGGAGCTCGTCCCACGAGTCGGCGCCGCGGCCGGACGGACGGAGCCGGGTCACCCGGAGCTGGGCGCCGTAGTGGTCGGCGAGCGCCTTGTACTCGTCGAGCTGGTCGACGTTGTGGCGGGTCACCACGAGCGAGATCTTGAACGGCCCGAAATCGGCCGCCTTCAGGTGCTCCATGGCCTGGATGGCTGCGTCGTACGAACCCTCGCCGCGGACCGCGTCGTTCACCGAGGCGTCAGCCCCGTCGAGCGAGATCTGGACGTCGAGGTAGTCCATGCCGGCCAGACGACGGGCGGCCTCGGCGTCGATGTAGGTGCCGTTGGTCGAGAACTTCACGCCGACGTGGTGGTCGACGGCGTACTCGACGATCTCGAAGAAGTCGGCCCGCATCATGGGCTCGCCGCCGCCCAGGTTCACGTAGAAGACCTGCAGGCGCTCGAGCTCGTCGACGACGGCGAAGCACTCCTCGGTGGTCAGCTCGCGGGGGTCGCGCCGGCCCGAGCTGGACAGGCAGTGCACGCAGCTGAGGTTGCAGGCGTAGGTGAGCTCCCAGGTCAGGCAGATCGGGGCGTCGAGGCCCAGGCGGAACTCGTCGACCAGGCCACGGGTGGCTGCGGGCGGCTGGGCGGTCGGCTGCGGGGCGGTCATGCGGCTGCGCCGTCCTTCTGGGTGGTGGCCTGCTGGGTGGTGCCGGGCACGGTGATCCGCACCATCTCGGACCGCTCGAGGGTCTCAAGCGCGGCCAGGAAGCTGGGTCGGCGCGCCTCGGTGATCCCGGCGGCTGCGAAGAGCTCGGCCACGGTGCGCGTGCCGTCGGCGGCCTCGAGCACGGCGACCAGGTCCGGGTGCTTGAGGAACGACAGCTTGCGGTTGCCGAAGTGGTAGGCGAGGGCGCCGAACCGCTCCGGGCGGAGGGCCACCTGCGGGTCGAGCGCGACCACGCCGTCGACGGGGACGGTCATGTCAGGAAGGTCCAGCTCGTCAGCAGCGTCGAACGGGTGCGGACGTCGGCCGGCGCAGCGTCAGTAGACGCCGCACATCCCGTCGATCGACACCTCTTCGACCAGGAGTTCCTCGACGACCATCTCGTCGCTGTTGGAGGAGACGGTGGTCTCGGCGTCGGCCAGATCGGCCTCGGTGGTCTCGACCGGGGTCTCGGTGATGCTCATGTCGTTGCTCCCTAGGTCGGGGACTGTCGTGGTCGGGCGATCGTAACCGCCCCGGCGCCCACCGTCCCCGTCACCCCGGTCCCCTCCTACTGGCAGCGGCGGTCCACCTCCCACCGCCCCCTGGGAATGCACTAGAACTCTTCACAGCAGTCCCCGAGGGAACGGGGGCATGACAAGGGGGAACCCGATGCCGACCACCACACGCTCCGCCGTCCTGTGGAACCACAACGAGGACTGGAAGATCGAGGAGGTCGTGCTCGACGACCCCGGGCCGGGTGAGGTGCTCGTCGAGATGCGGGTGGCCGGCATGTGCCACTCCGACGAGCACGTCGTCCAGGGCGACATGCTCATCCCCCACTTCCCGTTCATCGGCGGCCACGAGGGCTCCGGCGTCGTGACCCAGGTGGGCCCGGGCGTGAACAGCCTCGAGGTCGGCGACCACGTGTCGATGTCGTTCATCCCCGCCTGCGGCCGCTGCAAGTACTGCTCGACCGGCCGCCAGAGCCTGTGCGACGAGGGCGCCAAGCTCTTTGACAACCAGATGATGACCCGTGGCCTTGGCGACGTGTCCCACACGATCGGCGAGACCGAGGCGGCCCGCTTCGCCCAGCTCGGCACCTTCTCGGAGCACCTGCTGGTGTCCGAGTCCTCGCTGGTCAAGGTCGAGAAGGACCTGCCGTTCGACGCCGTGGCCCTGGTGTCCTGCGGCGTGGCCACCGGCTGGGGCTCTGCGGTGCACCGCGCCAAGGTCAAGCCCGGCGACAACGTCGCCGTCATCGGCGTCGGCGGCGTGGGCATCAACGCCGTGCAGGGTGCGGCCATGGCCGGCGCCAAGCGGGTCATCGCCATCGACCCGGTCGAGTTCAAGCGTGAGAAGGCCATGGAGATGGGCGCCACGCACACCTACTCCTCCATCGAGGAGGCCGCACTGGCCGTCCCCGAGCTCACGTGGGGCGAGATGTGCGACGCAGTCATCCTGGTGCCGGGCGTGGTCACCGGCGACATGGTCGAGCCGGCCCTCGGCCTGACCGCCAAGGGCGGCACGCTCGTGGTCACCGCCATCGGCAACATGATGGAGGGCTCCGCGGACCTCAACCTGTTCTTCCTCTCGATGATGAACAAGTCGATCAAGGGCACCGTGTTCGGCTCCGGCAACCCCCGTGCCGACATCCCGGCGCTGCTGTCGATGTACCGCGAGGGCACGCTCAAGCTCGACGAGCTCGTGACCAACCGCTACAAGCTCGACGACGTCAACCAGGGCTACCAGGACCTGCGTGACGGCAAGAACGTCCGCGGCGTCATCGACTTCTCCTGACCAACCAGCTCTGAGCGAGGTGCCCCGGCCGCTCCGGCCGGGGCACACTGCTGTCCCGGCCCGGTCCGCCCGGTCCACGGCCCCCGCACCTCGACCCGTCTGGCACCCATGACCTCCTCCTTCGGCCCCGAACTCCTCTCCCGCCTCGGTTCCGAGGTCGTCGGCCGTCGCCGAGAGCTCGAGGTCGCCGTCGCGGCGCTCGCCGCCGGCCGGCACCTGCTGCTCGAGGGCCCTCCCGGCACCGGCAAGTCGACCGTGCTGCGCGCCGTCGCCAACGCAGTGGGCCAGGAGTTCGTGTTCGTCGAGGGCAACGCCGAGCTCACCCCGGCCCGGCTCGTCGGAGCGTTCGACCCGTCGGCGGTGCTGTCGGACGGCTACTCGCCGGAGAACTTCGTCGACGGCCCGCTGCTCACCGCGCTGCGCGAGGGCGCACTGCTCTACGTCGAAGAGATCAACCGCATCCCCGAGGAGACGCTCAACGTGCTCATCGGCGTGATGAGCGAGGGCGAGGTCCACGTGCCCCGGCTCGGTGCGGTCGAGGCCGCCGACGGGTTCCGGCTCGTCGCGGCGATGAACCCGTTCGACGCCGTCGGCACCGCCCGCATCGCGTCGGCCGTCTACGACCGCTGCTGCCGCCTGGTCATGGGCTACCAGTCCGCCGACGACGAGGCGCTCG
>CAJANQ010000249.1 GCA_903941145.1 uncultured Actinomycetes bacterium | reverse complement strand
CTCGAGCACCGACGCGGCCGGATGCCGCACCGTCCGCAGGTACCGCACCGGGACGCGACCGACCAGCTCGAGCGTGCCGGCGGTGACCAGGTCGGGGCCCGCAGGCCCCAGCCCGACGACGTGGACGACGGGCAGGTCGCCCGGGGTCACCCGTTCGACGGTGCGCCGCCGCCCGTGGCGCCGCCCGGCACCTGGGGCACCGTGACCTCGCTCGGCGGCGCCGCCGGGCGACCGACGACGAGACGGCCCTGGGAGCCGACCTCGACGCCGCTGCCGTACTGCGGGTTCACCCAGGTGTCGGTCAGCAGGACGAGCCCGAGCCAGGCCGACGCCCCCTCCTTGGCCAGGTTGGCGGCGAGCCCCTTGAGCTCGGTGGTCGCGGCCTTGCGGGTCACGGTCGTGCGGCTGTCGAGGCGGAACCAGTAGACGGCGGTGGCCTGCGGGTCCGAGACGACGACCGGGCCGGCGACCGCGCCGACCTTGGCGGTCTCGATCTTCTTGGCCAGCGGACCGGGGAGACGGCCGACCGGCAGACAGCTCTTCTTCGACTCGGCCACGAGGGTCAGGCCCTTGCCCTTGGACTCCCACGACTCGAGCCGGACGCCCTGCTTGGCGAGGCGCTGGGCCAGCGCCTCGGAGCCGGGCTGCACCTGGACCACCGAGATGCACACCCGCTCCCACAGCGACGGGGTCGCCCCGTAGAGGAGGTCCAGGTCCTTGGGGCTCGCGGTCAGCTGGCCGAGGCGCTGGTCGAGCGCCGAGCCGGCGGCCAGGAAGTCGGTGAGCGTCGTCCGGGTGGCGGCGGAGAGCTTCTCGGGACCGGGGGCGTTCGAGTTCGCCAGCACCTGGGCGAGCTGGCTCTCGGCGGCCGACCTGTCCGAGGCCGAGATCTTGAGGTTGAACCGCTCGAGCTCGTTGAGCAGCGCCGTGCGCTGCATCTGGAACAGGAGCGCCTGACGGGCGACGTCGCCGTCGAGCACGGACTCGTCGGTCTGGGTCGTCGCGCCGAGCACCGCCCGGACGAACGGGCCGTCCTCGGCCAGGTCGTTGACCGACTTGGTGGTCACCGGCTTCCCCTGGACGGTGGCGGCGTTGTCGGCCGCGGTCGTCCCGCACGCGGAGAGGGTGAGGCTGGCGGCGCAGAGCACCGCGGCAGCACTGAGGGGAAGGAGCCGTCGCATGCGGCGATGCTAGGTCGCGACGGGCGGGGGCACGAGCTGCCTGAGCGCGTCCACAAGGGAGGCCGCCACGCCGTCGCCGGCGTCGACCGGGAGCTGGAGCTGCTGCTCGTCGTGGCGGTAGACCGCGGCGGGCCAGAGCCGTTCGAGCCGAGTCTGCTTGGAGGCCGCGAGCTGCACCGGCCCGACGTTGGCCACCAGACCGCCCCCGGACAGCCCCGGGCGCTTGGTCACGTTGATCGCCGTGATGCCCGTCCGCACGCACTCGGCGCGCAGGCGGGCCACCTCGAGCAGCGCCGCGGCGGGAGCCGGCAGCGGGCCGAACCGGTCGAGCCACTCGGACTCGATGTCGGCAACGTCCTCCTGGGACTCGACCGCGGCGAGCCGCCGGTACGCCTCGAGCCGCACGTCGACGCGCTCGACGTAGTCGTTGGGCAGGTGTGCGTCGAGCGGCAGCTCGAGCGTGATCTCCTGCTCCTCCTCGGGCTCCACGCCGTTCAGCTCGTTGATGGCCTCGTTGACCATCTGGCAGTAGAGGTCGTACCCGACCGAGGCCACGTGGCCCGACTGGCCGGTGCCGAGCAGGTTGCCGGCGCCGCGGATCTCCAGGTCCTTCATGGCGATGCGGTAGCCGGAGCCCAGCTCGGTGGTCTCGCCGATGGTGCGGAGGCGCTCGTACGCCTCCTCGGTCAGGACCTGGTCCCGAGGGTGGAACAAGTAGGCATACGCCCGCTGGCCGGCCCGCCCGACGCGGCCGCGCAGCTGGTGCATCTGCCCCAGGCCCAGCAGGTCGGCGCGCTCCACGACGAGCGTGTTCACCATCGGCATGTCGATGCCCGACTCGATGATCGTCGTGCACACCAGCACGTCGTGACGGCCCTCCCAGAAGTCGACGACGACGCGCTCGAGCTGGGCCTCGTCCATCTGGCCGTGGGCCACCGCGATGCGCGCCTCCGGCACCAGCTCGTTGAGCCGTGCCGCGTGCTCCTCGATGTCCTTGACCCGGTTGTGGACGTAGAACACCTGCCCCTCACGGAGCAGCTCACGGCGGATCGCCTCGGCGACGGCCCGGTCGTCGTACTCGCCGACGTAGGTGAGGATCGGCTGGCGGGCGGCCGGCGGGGTGAGCAGCAGCGAGGTGTCCCGGATCCCGTTGAGGCTCATCTCGAGCGTCCGGGGGATCGGCGTGGCGGTGAGCGTGAGGACGTCGACCTCGGACTTGAGCTGCTTCATGGCCTCCTTGTGGCCGACGCCGAAGCGCTGTTCCTCGTCCACCACCAGCAGGCCCAGGTTCTTGAACTTCACGTCGCCCGACAGCAGACGGTGGGTGCCGACGATGATGTCGACCTCACCCGACGCCACCCCTTCGGACACAGCACGTGCCTCGGCGGCGGTCAGGAAGCGCGACAGCATCGCGACCTTGACGGGGAACCCGTCGAACCGCTCGGTGAAGGTCTGCAGATGCTGCTGCGCCAGGAGCGTGGTGGGCACCAGCACCGCCACCTGCGTGCCGTCCTGGACGGCCTTCATGGCGGCACGCATGGCGACCTCGGTCTTGCCGAAGCCCACGTCGCCGCACACCAGCCGGTCCATCGGGACGGGCTGCTCCATGTCGAACTTGATGGCCTCGACCGCGGAGAGCTGGTCGGGTGTCTCGCGGAACGGGAACGCCGCCTCGAACTCGGCCTGCCACGGGGTGTCCTCGGGGAAGGCGTGCCCCTGGGTGTGCAGACGCTTCTGGTAGAGGACGACGAGCTCTTGGGCGATCTTGGCGACCTCGGACCGGACGGCGGCCTTGGTCCGGGCGAAGTCGGCGCCGCCGAACTTCGAAAGACGCGGGCTCTCGCCGCCCGAGTAGAGCCGCACCGAGTCGATCTGGTCCGAGGGGACGTAGAGGCGGTCGCCGCCGCGGTACTCGAGCAGCAGGTAGTCCCGCTCGATGCCGCCCATGGTCTGCGTGACCATGCCGCCGAACCGGGCGATGCCGTGGACCTGGTGGACGACGTGGTCGCCGACCTTCAGGTCCTCGAAGAAGGTCTGTGCGTCGCGGCGGGCGCGGCGCACCGGCCGGCCGGCACGGCGGCGACCGGTGAGGTCGCCCTCGGACAGCAGGCCCACGCCGGCGCCCGGCAGCACGCAGCCCGACGAGAGCGGCGCGACCAGGACCGTGAGCCCGTCCGACAGGTCGGTCCGGCCGCCGCCCTCGAGCACGACCGACGGCAAGAGGCTCTGGCCCGACAGGAGCGAGCCGAGCCGCTCGGCCGAGGACTGGGTCTCGGTGCCCGCGGCCACGACCCCGCCCGACGCGAGTACCGACCGGAGCTGGGACACGAGCGGTGCGCCGTCGCCGCCCGGCGGGGCCCACGCCTCGACCGCGACGGCGGGCGTGTCGGGCGAGTCGGCCACCGCGAGGACCGACCACACCGGCGCACCCGTGTGCGTGAGCAGCCGGTCGAAGTCCACGTGCAGTCGCGGCGCCGCGTCCTGGTCGGCCTCCCAGGTGCGGGCCAGCGTCGTGGCCAGGTCGACCTCCTCGGCGACGATGTCGGCGGCGCGGTCGCGCAGGCGCCGGGGCTCGACCAGCAGGATGAGGCCGTCGTCGCCGACCAGGTCGAACAGCACGTGCTCGTCGGGCGAGAGCCAGGCCAGCCACGACTCCATCCCCTCGAACGTCTCGCCGTCGGCCAGACGCTGCCACTGCTCCCGGCCCCACGGCTCGGCCCCCAAGAGCTCCTCGGCACGGGCCTGGACCTCGGGCGTCGGCAGGAGCTCACGGGCCGGCAGCACGATCAGCTCAGGGACGTCGACGCCGGCGCGCTGGTCCGACACCGAGAACTCACAGAGTCGGTCGACCTCGTCGCCCCACAGGTCGATGCGGACCGGGACCTCGGCGGTCGACGGGAACACGTCCACGATTGAGCCGCGCACGGCGACCTCGCCGCGGTGCTCGACCTGGTACTCGCGCCGGTAGCCGGCCTCGACCAGACGGCGAACCAGGTCCTGCGAGTCGACCTGGTCGCCCGGACGCACGACGACGGGCTCGGTGTCCTCGACGTGCGGGCCGAGCCGCTGGACCAGGGCGCGGGCGGTGGCCACGACGATGCGCAACGTCGGGTCGCCGGTGCGGAGGCGCCACATGGCCGAGAGTCGCAGGCCCATCGTCTCGGTGGACGGGCTGACGCGCTCGAACGGCAGGGTCTCCCAGGCCGGGAAGTAGGCGACGGCGTCGGCGGGGAGGAACTGCTGAAGGTCGGCGACCGTGCGCTCGGCCTCCTCGACGGTCGGGACCGCAACGACCAGCGGGCTTCGACCGGCCGAGTGCGACAGGCCGGCGAGCACGGCCGGGCGGGCTGCAGCGGGCACGGCCAGCCGGGCGTCGCGGGCTCCGGCGACGGCGACCAGCGCCGGGTCGGCGGCCAGACGCGGCAGCAGCCCGGCCAGCGGCGCGTCGTTCGTGGTCCCGTCCATGAGGGGCGCAGGCTACCGAACGAGTTCGACCCGCCCGTCAGCGACCTGCGAACGTGTCGCATGGCCGTCCTGCTCGCCGCCCTCTCCGCGTGCGTGTTCGGGATCTCGGACTTCCTCGGCGGCATGTCGGCCAAGCGGATCGCGGCCACGCTCACCTCGATGATCGCCGAGCTGTCGGGCCTGGCCGGACTGCTGGTGGTCGCGGTGCTCGTGGGTGGGAACCCGGTCGGCCGTGACTGGGCCTGGGGCTCGGCGGCGGGCCTGGCGGGCGGCATGGCGCTCGTCCTCTTCTACTGGGCGATGAGCCGCGGCCAGATGAGCGTGGTCGCACCGGTCACGGCGGTGCTGTCGGCCCTCGTCCCGCTCGTGGTCGGCCTGATCGACGGGGAACGGCCGTCGGCCCTGGCCCTTGGCGGGGCGCTGCTGGCCGTGCTGGCGATCGTGCTCGTCAGCCGGGAGCCGGGCGACCCCCGCGGCCCCGAGGAACCGCCCGTCGAGACCGACCTCAGGGCCGGCCGGATGATCTTGGTCGCCTCGGTCGTCGCAGGCTTCGGGTTCGGGTTCTACTTCGTGTGCATCTCCCGGGTGGGCGACGACAGCGGCGTGTGGCCGGTCGCGGCCGCCCGTCTGTCAGCGGCCGCGGTCGTCGGCCTGATGATGCTCAGGTCCCGGCCGAAGGGGCACGAAAAGGTCGGCGTGCAGCTGGCAGTCGTCGCAGGCCTCCTCGACGTCACCGCCAACGTGCTGTTCCTGCTGGCATCACGGGTCGGCCTGCTGACGCTGGTCGGCGTGATCGGCGCCTTGTACCCGGCGTCGACCCTGGTGCTGGCCCGCACGGTCCTCAAGGAGCGCATGGCCCCGCACCAGCTGGCGGGCCTGGCCCTGGCAGTGGTGGCCGTGGCTGGCATCGCCCTCGGCTGACCCGCCCGCCCCCGAACTCCGACGAACAGAGGACGGAACCGGAGCGCTGGTCGCCACGAGGAGCCAGATTTCGGAAGAGGTGGGGCGGGGTCAGTCGGTGTGGAACTGGAGCATCGCGGCGTCGATGCCGTCGGTGACGATCTTCTCGACGGCGTCCGCGGCGGTGACCACGCCGATGTCCAGGTCGACCCGGGCCGCCTTGGGGACCTTGGACAGCACCCAGTCGGCGCCCTTGTCCGGCCCGCCCGGCGGTCGGCCCACGCCGATCCGGACGCGCAGGTAGTCCTGGGTCTTCAGGTGCTGGGTCAGCGACCGCAGGCCGTTGTGGCCGGCGAGTCCGCCGCCCGACTTCAGCTTCACCCTGCCGGGCGGGAGGTCGAGCTCGTCATGGACGACGACCAGCTTCGACCAGTCCTCGAGGTGGTAGCGGCGCACCAGCGCGGCCGCGGCCTGCCCTGACTCGTTCATCCAGGTGGTCGGCACGGCCAGTGCGACGCGGTGGCCGCCGATGCGGACCTCGTCGACCCGCGCCGAGGTCTTGGTGTCGGGGCGGAGACGGGCGCCGAAGCGCGACGCCAGGAGCTCGACGGTGTCGGTGCCGACGTTGTGGCGCGTGCCGGTGTAGCGCTCGCCGGGGTTGCCCAGTCCGATGACCAGGACGGTGTCGGACGACATCGACGACGCCGTCTGGAAGGGGGTCAGCCCTCGGCGGCGGCCTCGTCGTCGCCACCACCGCGGGCCGCGGTGAGGGCGGCACGGGTGAGCTCGGCGGTGACGACGGCCTGGCGGGGCTTGGAGAGCGTGATGGCGCCCTCGGGCAGCACCAGGTCCTGCACCAGGATGGAGCGGTCCAGCGCCATGTCGGAGATGTCGACCTCGACGGCGACCGGGATGGCCGACGGGCTCACGCGCAGGCGCACGGTGTTGATGCGCTGCTCGGTGATGCCGCCGTTGGTGGTGACGGCCTTGGCCTCGCCCGTGAGGACGATCGGCACCTCGATGTCGACCGGCTTGGACATGTCGACCTTGAGGAAGTCGACGTGGAGGACGGTGCGGCGGACGGGGTGTCGCTGGATCTCGCGGACCAGGGCGGTGCAGGTCTCGCCGCCCGTGATCTGGAGGCTCACGATGGCGTTGCGGCCGGCCTCGGTGGTCATGGCGCGACGCAGGTCGGCGCGGTCGATCGTGATGGTGGTGGCGGGCTGGCCACCGCCGTAGACGACGGCCGGGACGCGGTCCTCTTCACGCAGACGGCGCGACGGACCAGAACCGGTCTCGCGGCCTGCTTCAGCGGTGAGGGTGACCTCGGACATGAGAACTCCTGGTGGATGCGGCCGCACGGCCGTTGCGTTCGGGGTCATGCGCACACGGGCGCGCCGGACCGAGGGGCAAGGATAGGGGGACGCCTCCGGGCGGCGCCAACGCAGCGCTGGCGCGCCAGGCCCGCCGGGTCAGGACAGGTGCATGCCGTGGAAGATCTCGGACACGGAGGTGTCCTCGAACACGGCGCCGATGGCCTCGGCGAGGATCCCGGCCACCGAGAGGACCTCAATCTTGTCGAGCTGCTTCTCGGGAGGGAGCGGGAGCGTGTTGGTGATCACGATCTTCTCGAGCACCGAGTTCTTCAGACGGTCGATGGCCGGGCCGGAGAACACGCCGTGGGTCGCGGCGCAGTACACGGAGGTGGCGCCACGCTCGGTCAGCTGCTCGGCGGCGGCGACGATGGTGCCGGCGGTG
>CAJANQ010000248.1 GCA_903941145.1 uncultured Actinomycetes bacterium | reverse complement strand
CGTTGCTCGACCCGGAGGTCGAGCGGGTGGCCGGCGCGGCGGCTCGGCTGGAGCCGCCCGATGCGGGCGACGTCTGCGGGACGTACACCGGCACCTTGCGGACCACGACCACCGGGGCCGGGGCCGTGGTGGTCGGGGCCACCGTGGTCGTCGTCATGGCGACCGGGTCGGCGGTGGGTCCCGCAGCCACCTCGGCCGCCGAGGCGAGCGCACCCGAGTGGCCCAGCACGGCGACGATGCCGAACATGGCCGTGGTCGAGGCGCCGGCGACGGCGATCCGGGACACTGCAGCTGCGTGGCGCTTCTTGCGCTTCTTTCCGGCGGCCGCCGCGGGGACGGCGGGGCGGGTGGAGCGGGGGGTGGCCTGGTCAGTCATCGTCGTCTTCTCCTTCGTACTCCGAGTGGTCCTCTTCGGACCCGTGGTCGTCCTCGTCCTCGTACTCGTCGTCGTCACCTGAGTCGTCGTACGAGTTCCCGGACGGGGTGCTGGAGACCGAGCCGCTCGAACCGGACGAGGAGCCCGACTGCGTTCCGGCCGGGCCCTGGGGGGAGGAGCCAGAGCCCGACGAGACCGAGCCGTCGGCCGGAGCCGCAGGAGCCGGGATGTAGACCGGCTCGTCGATGTAGATGGTGGCGGGAACCGCCGGAGCGGCAGAGGTCGAGGAGCTCGTCGTCGCGGCCGTGAGCTGGCCGGCCGGCGACGGGACCCCCGTCTCTGCGCCACCGAGGTTCATGGCGACCGCAGCGGTACCGGCAGTCATGCTGGCGACCACTGCGACCACTGCGGCGATGGAGTTGCGTGTGAAGTTCATGAGGTCACCATACGGAGACCCGTTTTTGCTTCTGGTACGCGGACGGTAAGCAAACGGTGAAGATCTCAGGGCTGTGAAACGCCATGGTTTCCGCCGTGTGCGACGCTGTCGGAGTGCGGATCCTGGTCGTCGAGGACGACCCCTCCATCTCTGAACCGCTCGTCGCCGGTCTGGCACGTCACGGGTTCGAGCCCACGCACGTCGGCACCGGCGCCGAGGCGATCGCTGCGGCCGACGCAGCGGACGCCATGCTGCTCGACCTGGGCCTTCCGGACATGGACGGCGTCGAGGTGTGCCGGCAGGTCCGCCGGACCAGCAACGTCCCGATCATCGTGGTGAGCGCCCGGTCCGACGAGGTCGAGCGGGTCCTGCTGCTCGAGCTCGGCGCCGACGACTACGTCGTGAAGCCGTTCGGGCTACGTGAGGTCGTGGCCCGCATCCGCGCCGTCGCCCGGCGTACCGGGGCCGGCAACGGCCCGACGGCCGCAGAGCGGACCGAGCTCGACGTCGGCCCGCTGCGCATCGACCTGCGCACCCACCAGGTCTTCGTCGACGGCGAACTCGTCGAGCTGACCCCCAAGGAGTTCGACCTCCTGGCTCACATGGCGGCCGACCCGGGCGCCGCCCACTCGCGCCGCGACATCCTCGAAGAGGTGTGGGACCCGCACTGGTTCGGCTCGCCCAAGACCCTGGACGTCCACGTGGCCTCGCTCCGCAAGAAGCTGGGCCACCCAGAGTGGATCCAGGCCGTGCGGGGCGTCGGGTTCAAGCTCGTCGTGGACGACGCCCCGACATGACCCGGCGGCTCCTGGCGTCGTACCTGCTGCTGGCGACCTTCATCCTGCTGGTCGTGGCCCTGCCGCTCGGCATCACCTACACGCGCCGCGCCGAGGACCGGCTCCTCAACGACATCGAGCGTGACGCCCGTGTCCTCGGCAGCCTGCTCGAAGAGCGCGTGGAGGCCGGCGACGCGGACGGGGTCGCCACAGTCTCGCGGGGCTATGCGGAGCAGACGGGCGGCCGAGTCGTGGTGGTCGACCCCGAGGGGATCAGCCTCGTCGACTCCGGCGCCAGGTCGGACCTCCCGCGGGACTTCTCCACGCGACCGGAGTTCGAGAAGGCCCTGGACGGGCGGCAGTCGGCCGGCATCCGGCGGTCGGGCACGCTCAACGACGAGCTCGCCTACGTGGCCGTCCCCATCGCGTCGGGCGAGGGCGTCACCGGCGCCGTCCGCGTGACGTTCTCCACCGAACGGCTCCGGGAACAGGTCCGCGACTACTGGCTCAAGCTCGGGCTGCTCACTGCCCTCGTCCTCGGCCTGGCCACCGGCCTCGGGCTGCTCATGTCGCGCTGGACCTTGGGTCCGGTGGGATCCCTCGAGGAGGGTGCGGAACTGCTCGCGGGCGGCGACCTGAGCGGGCGGGCCAACGTCGAACGCGGTCCTCCCGAGCTCCGCCACCTCGCCAGCACCTTCAACGTGATGGCCACACGGCTCGAACGGCTGGTCGACTCGCAGCGGGCCTTCGTGGCCGACGCCTCGCACCAGCTCAGGACGCCGCTCACGGCGCTGCGCCTCCGTCTTGAGACACTCGAGGAACAGGTCGGGGACGACCCGGCGACCAGCGCCGAGGTCGACGCCATCGCGGCAGAGGTCGACCGGATGGGCCATCTGGTCGAAGGGCTGCTCGCCCTGGCCCGCAGCGAGGGGGGCAGTGTCGCCACCGTCACCGTCGACGCCGCCGAGGTGGCCGACGACGCCGTGGGTCGGTGGGAGGCGCTCGCCGCCGAACGGGACGTCGCCGTGGTGCGCCATGGCGTCGCCCACGCTCGGTGCGCCGCCGTCGACGGCGCGCTCGAGCAGATCGTCGACAACCTGGTCGACAACGCGCTCGACGCCGTGCCGGCCGGGACCTCGATCGACGTCACTGTGGTCACGACCAACGGGCCGCGACCGGTCGAGGTGCGGGTCCGCGACCACGGGCCCGGCATGACGGCCGACGAGCGGGCCCGGGCCACCGACCGGTTCTGGCGCGGTCCTGCATCGGCACCGTCGGGCACCGGACTGGGACTGGCGATCGTGCAGCACCTGGTCGAGGCCGGCGGCGGGACCTTCGAGCTGTGCGAGCCGGCCGACGGCACCGGCCTGGAGGCCGTGGTCCGGCTGGCCGCGGCCGACCCCGCCTGACCCCCGCGCAGCGGGCCGGCCGGCCCGGTCGTCGGCGGCCGCAGGTCGGCCACGTACGATGCGTCACCCGGAGGTTGCAATGAAGACGCTCACGCCCGTCCAGTTCGACACGATCATGCTGCTGGCCAGACTCGTGGTCGGCCCGACCATCTTCTGGCACGGCTACAACAAGATGTTCCGCGGCGGGAAGATCCCCGGCACCGCCGGATGGTTCGACTCGATGGGCATGAAGCCCAACGGCAAGATCCACGCCTACGTGGCCGCCCTCACCGAGATGGGCACCGGCGTGCTGATGCTCCTCGGTCTGCTCACCCCGCTCGCTGCGGCCGGCATCGTCGGCCTCATGGTCGTCGCCGGTTGGACCACCCACCGCACGGCGTTCCTCATCACCAAGGGCGGCTTCGAGTACGTGCTCGTGCTGGGCACGCTCGCCGCGATGATCGGCGCCCTCGGCCCCGGCAGGTGGTCGCTGGACCACGCGTTCCATCTCTGCAAGTACCTGCAGCCCGACTGGCGCGGCCTGGCCATCTCGCTCGGCCTCGGCCTGGGCGCCGGCATTCTGACGCTGGCCCTCTGCTACCGGCCGCCGGCGCCGACCCAGGACTGACCGGCTACGGCCGGAACCGGTCGCACGCGTCCACGAGCGCAGCGGCGTTTTCCGGGTCGAACATCGAGTGGCCGGCGCCGGTGTTCACCACCAGCTCGGCCTCGGGCCAGGCCCGGTGCAGGTCCCACGCCGTCCGCATGGGGCAGATGACGTCGTAGCGCCCCTGCACGATCACGGCCGGGATGTGGCGGATCAGGTCGACCCCGTCGAGCAGCTGGTCCTCGTGCGTGAAGAACCCGCCGTTGACGAAGTAGTGGTTCTCGATCCGTGAGAACGCCTCGACCTGCTCGTCCGGCTCGTACAGGTCCTCGAGCGGGTCGTGCATGCAGGTCGCCCGCTCCCACCGGGCCCAGGCCCGCGCCGCGGTGAGCATGGTCTCGCGGTCCTCGCTGAACAGGCGCCGGTGGTACGCCGAGACCAGGTCGCCCCGCTCGTCGTCCGGAATCGGCGCCAGGAACCCCTCCCAGGCGTCGGGGAACAGGTGGCTCGTGCCGTCCTGGTAGAAGAACTCGAGCTCGGAGCGGCGCAGCAGGAAAATGCCGCGGAGCACCAGCTCGGTCACACGGTCCGGGTGGGTCTGTGCGTAGGCGAGCGACAGCGCCGAGCCCCACGACCCGCCGAACAGCATCCACCGGTCGATCCCCAGGTGCTCGCGCACCCGCTCGAAGTCGGCGACCAGGTCCCAGGTCGTGTTGTGCTCCACCGACGCCCGCGGTGTGCTCCGGCCCGCGCCGCGCTGGTCGACCAGGACGACCCGGTACGCCTCGGGGTCGAAGAACTGGTAGTGCTTCGGCGAGGACCCGCCGCCGGGGCCGCCGTGGACCACGAGCACCGGCTTCCCGTCAGGGTTCCCGGCCTCCTCGAACACGATCGTGTGCCCGCCGCCGACCTCGAGCTCCATGACGTTGCGG